>JAGVUS010000098.1 GCA_019136175.1 Chloroflexota bacterium
AATTCAATATACGCAGGAGACCGTGTTTCAAAAATTTGGCATCAGGCTGGAACTGGAAGTGGAATTGCTGGGCGATTGGACGATCAGCTCAGTCAATCCTTTTCGAAATGGAAAGAATGGATCATGACAGGTAAGCTGCGATTGGGTGTTCTTTTCGGCGGACGTTCGGGCGAACATGAGGTATCGCTCATGTCCGCGCGTTCGGTCCTCTCCGTGCTGGACCCGGCAAAATATGAGGTTACCCAAATCGGCATCACCCACTCGGGTACCTGGATGACCGGTGAGAACGTCCTGGAAGCTCTGGAACGCCAGAATACAACGAATCTTCTGCCAGTGGTGCTCCTCCCCCAACCTGGAAAACAACTGCTCTACCGGGTCATTTCCCGGAACGGCGAGAAAATTTTGACCCCATACGGTGAGTTGGATGTCATTTTCCCGGTTCTGCATGGAACATTCGGAGAAGATGGCACTGTGCAGGGCATGTTGGACATGGCAGGAATTGCTTATGTGGGTGCAGGTGTGCTTGGTTCTGCACTGGGCATGGACAAGGGGATTTTCAAGGATGTGATGCGTTCCCACCAGATTCCAGTTCTGCCTTCACTGGTTGTCACCCGGCACGACTTGCAAAAGCCCGCCAATCTCGGTTCATCCGTTGGCATCACACTGTGCCGGTCCCGCGCCGACCTGGTGGAAGGTTTGCAGGAAGCTGCACTTTACGATCGCAGGATTTTAATTGAACGTGGATTGGTCAATCCCCGCGAGGTGGAAGTGTCTGTGCTGGGGAATAATGAACCCATTGCATCCCTGCCGGGTGAAATTCGCCCCAGTGATGAGTTTTACTCCTACCGGGCAAAATACATTGACAACCAATCCCAATTCCTGATCCCGGCAGACCTTCCTGATGAAGTTAATGAGCAAATCAGGGAGTATGCCGTGAAAGCCTACCGGGCAGTGGATTGTGCTGGAATGGCTCGGGCGGATTTTCTGGTGGATCAACAAACAATGGAAATTTTCCTTAACGAAATCAATACCATCCCTGGCTTTACCAAAATCAGCATGTATCCCAAATTATGGGAAGCCAGTGGATTACCGTACGCCGGACTGGTGGATCGCCTGGTGGAGTTGGCACTGGAGCGAAATGCCGAAAACAATCAAACCGTACGGGAATACAGGAGGCTATCATGAATCTTGCTCGCAAATCCTCCCTCAGCAGGGCAGAACAATTGCGCCAGCGCCGGGATGAGTCCACCCAAACACGGGCTGCCCGCTCCCGCACCTATGCATCCCATCCTGCCGCCTACCCGGTGACTGTGCGGAATGGCTCCGGTTCCCGCGTGCATGAACGCTCCAAGAAACGCCCCCGGCGACAATATTATTACAGCGTTGGTGCAACCGGGACGGAAATTCGTCTCCCCGCCATCCCCACCATCCGGGCAGACTGGAAATGGGTTTCTGTGGCAATCACCCTGGTAATGATTGTTCTCATTTTCTTTATGATGAATTCACCGGAATTTGCAATTTCCACCCCGGAAGTAGTGGGATTGGAACGACTGGCATCGGCAGACCTGGAAACCGTCCTGCGGCTGCAGGGAACATCCATCCTGGATCTGAACGTCAATGTAGCTCGTGCCCAGCTTGCAATGGCTTTTCCGGAGTTAAAAAATATCCAGATCACAACCAGCCTGCCTGCCAAAATTACCATTACTGCCCAGGAACGGCAGCCGGTACTGGTCTGGCAGAATGGCGACACAACCCTGTGGGTGGACACCGAGGGTGTCATCATCCCTCCCCGCGGGCAAGTGGAACCCCTGCCCACAATTCAAGCGGATGCCCTCCCCCCGTTGTCAAACAGCCTTTCCATGGCAGATAATTCCCCAGCCGAAGCAGCCATCATTCTTCCACCCATGGTGGAAACGAGCATCCTGCAAAATTGGGGACGCCAGATGGACAAGGACCTGCTGCTGACCGCATTGAAACTGACAAAATTTGTACCCGAAGGAACCACCATCGCCTACTCCAACCAGCATGGGTTGGGTTGGATGGATGCACAAGGCTGGTATGTCTACATTGGTTTGACGATGGATGAGATTGACCTGAAGATGACCGAATACCAGGAAATTGTCAAACAGGTGCAGCGAATGGGGCTGTCGCCAAAACTGA
>JAGVUS010000032.1 GCA_019136175.1 Chloroflexota bacterium
CACCAGCAGGTTGCCCTGCAGCCGCCCCAGGTTGCCCTTGACCGCCAGCAGGAAATGCCCCACCACCACCAGCGGGATCACGTAAGCCAGCCGGTGCAGGCGCTTCCAGGATTTTCCCATTCGCCGCTTGAGTGCCTTGATGGACGTGACCGCCAGCGGAACCAGCAGCAGGAACGCCAGCGCTCCCAGCAGGATGTAGGATTTGTTGCGCACATCCCGCCAGATGGCGGCAAAATCCAGCCCGTAATCGATGGCAAAAAAGATGGTCACGTGCAGCGCGGCGTAGAGGAAACCGTACAGCCCCAGTGCCTTCTTGCGGCGGCGCAGTTCCTGCCAGCCGGTGAGCATTGCCAGCGGGGTGCAGGCAAGCGAAAGCACCAGGAAGATCAGCGCAATGATACCGGTGCGCTGTTCCAGCGCCTGGATGGGGTTGGCGGTCAGGTTATCGGTGAGGGCGGCAGCCAGCAGGACGGCAAGCGGCAGCCATCCGCCAACGTGGACGAGGATTTGCAGGAGGGACGGGCGGCGGGCGGGCTGGTTCATGGCTAATAGAATTTCGCAAGATCCATCCCGGCGTACAGGTGGGCAACCTGTTCGGCATAGCCGTTGAACATCAGCGTCTTGCGGCGGTCGTTTTCGCCAATCCGGCGCTCGCTTGCCTGGCTCCAGCGGGGATGATCCACATTGGGGTTGACGTTGGCGTAAAAGCCGTACTCATTGGGGGCAATCCGGCTCCACAGGGTGGAAGGCTCATCGGCAGTCAGTTCAATTTTGACGACCGCCTTGATGGATTTGAAGCCGTACTTCCACGGCACCACCAGGCGGATGCCCCCGCCGTTCTGGGCGGGCAGCTCCCCGCCATACAGCCCGGTCGCCAGGATGGTCAGGTCGTGAAGGGCTTCATCCAGCCGCAGACCCTCCTGGTAGGGCCAGGGGTAGAGGGGAGATTCCAGCCCGGGCATGTCGTCCGGGCGCATGATCGTTTCAAAGCGAACGTATTTGGCATCGGCGGTTGGTTCCACGTCCTTCAGCAATTTTGCCAGCGGGAAACCCACCCACGGGATGACCATGCTCCAGGCTTCCACGCAGCGCAGGCGGTAGATACGCTCCTCCGGCTGGTAGCGCCGCACCAGGTCGTCCACGCTGAAGGTCTGGGGCTTATTCACCAGCCCGTACACCTGCACATCCCAGGGCGAGGTCTGGAAGTCCCTTGCCAGCCGCGCCACGCCCTGCTTGTTGGTGGTGAATTCGTAATAATTCACGTAGTTGGTGATATCCTCGTACTGGGTAAGGGCATCACCCAGTTCATCCGTTTTCCCGGGGGCGGCGGTGGGGGCGGGCTGGGTGGAGGCATCCTCCGGCAGGTTGGGGACACAGGCAGCCAGCACCAAGCTCCCGGCAATCACACCGGCAGCCTTGATGAACTCCCGCCGGGTGAGGTAGACCTCCTTGGGGGTGATTTCGGAAGGGGGGATGGACGGGATGTTCGGTTTTTTCATGGCAGCCTCCCCCGGACGTCCCATTTTTATATTCTTGACACGCAAGGTATAATCATTGCACCATGAGCAGCATGACCATTCCTTCCACCAATCGAACACACGCCCTGGAGCAGGCGGGCATTGCCATCCTGCTGGCGGGGGTGATTGCCGTTGCCGCCCTGCTGGCGTTTATCCTTGGCTTCCAGGCGGTGTATGCGGGCAAAATTTATCCGGGCATCCGCATTGCAGGCGTGGACGTGGGCGGGTTGAAGCCGGAGGAAGCCGCAGACCTGCTCAGCGCCAACCTGGCATACTTCCATTCCGGCAGAATCCTGCTGCAGGACGAAACCACCCAGGAAGTCTGGCTGGTCACGCCCCTGCAGATGGGTGTCTTTCTCGATGCCAACGGCTCCGCCCGGCAGGCATTTGACGTGGGGCGCTCCGGCAAGCTCTACGACCGGCTGAATGCGCAGTTTGACGCCTGGTATTACGGCAGTGAATTTGCCCCGGTGCTGATCTTTGACCAGCGCCTGGCACAGCAGTACCTCTCCGGGCTGGCAGTAACCATTGACCGCCCAATCATTGAGGCGGATTTGAGCGTGCAGGGCACCGAGGTGATCGTCCGCTCCGGGCAGCCGGGGCGCACGCTGGATATCTCCGCCACCATCGACCGCCTGACCGACCAGGTGGTCACCCTGCAGGAGGGGATCGTCCCGCTTGCCATCACCGAGACCGCCCCGGTCATCCTGGATGCCACCGAACAGGCGGAGATCGCCCGGCGCATCCTCAGCCAGCCGTTCACCATCACCCTGCCGGAAGGCGAAACCGCCGAACCATCCAGCTGGGTGTTTGACCAGACCACCCTGGCGACCATGCTGACGATTGAACGGGTGGACAACGAGTACAGGGTGGCGCTCAACAGCCAGCTTTTGCAGGGCTTCCTGCTCAACCTGCAGCCCGCGCTCACCCGCCTGCCCGTCAACACCCGCTTCATGTTCAACGACGATACCAGCCTGCTGGAAGTGATTCAACCGGCAGTCATCGGGCGCTCGATTGACGTTGAAACCACGCTGGAGAAAATCCAGCAGGCAGCCGCCGCCGGGGAGCACAGCGTGACGCTCGATTTTGATTACACCAATCCCCAGGTGACGGACGACATGACCGGCGAGCAGCTTGGCATCACCGAGCTGGTCAGTTCCAATACCAGTTATTTCCGCGGCTCCAGCGCCGACCGTATCAAGAACATCCAGATTGCCTCGGCAAACTTCCACGGGCTGCTGATTCCGCCGTACACCACCTTCTCGATGGCGGAGGCGATGGGCGATGTGAGCCTGGATAACGGCTACGCCGAAGCGGTGATCATCATCGGCGGGCGCTCGGTGAAGGGCGTGGGCGGCGGCGTGTGCCAGGTGAGCACCACCCTCTTCCGCACGGCATTCTTTGGCGGCTTCCCCATCGAGGAACGGCATGCCCATGCCTACCGGGTGGGCTATTACGAGCAGGTGGCTGGCGGGCACGATTCCAGCCTTGCCGGGCTGGACGCCACCGTCTTTGTACCCATCGTGGACTTCAAGTTCACCAATGACACCCCCCACTGGCTGTTGATGGAAACCTACGTCAGCCCCACCCGCGGCACCCTGTTGTGGAA
>JAGVUS010000312.1 GCA_019136175.1 Chloroflexota bacterium
GTCATGCCAACATTTGCCAGTGCTGCTGCGGGCAGCAAAAAACGGCAGACATCCACTGCCTGGGGGCGCACCCGCCGTTCCCAGGCGGATGGGGTTTCCCCTTCCCGCGGGGGATTTTCGGCGGCAATCACCTGCTGCACTGGTTCCAGGCAGCGGGTATAGGTTTCAAACAGGGACCGGCAGGTATCTTCATATAGCCCCTGCAGGAGGTGATTTTGCAGTTCGGCGGGGCGGTAAAAATCATCCAATCCCCACTGCTGGTAGCGGGTGGACTTTTCAGTGTAGGATGCCAGCCGGTTGGATTCCAGGCACTCCACTGCCAGGCGGGAGATGTTCTCGGCGGCAATGTGCAGGACTGCATGTTCCGCCACCGAGGAATGTCCATAGCCGACCACCCATTTTTCATGGAAGTCGGCACTTTTGGCTTCGGTCAGTTCCGCGGCGATCTCCCGGAAGGATTGGGGCGAGCGCGAGGTTTTGGCAAACGTGACGGCAATGGTTTCCGGCGGCAGTTGTTGAGGGTCAAGCAGGTATATCTGGCGATTGCGGGGCATGGGTCAGCACCTCCCGTGCGACAAGCACATCCTGGTGAATCTGGGCTAGCAGCGCATCCACCGAATGGAAACGCTGTTCCGGGCGCAGCCGGGCAGCAAATTCCAACCGCAGCGGGCAGCCATAAATATCACGGTCAAAATTCAGCAAGTGCGCCTCCACCCTCGGTTGGGGTGGAGTGTTTTCAAAGGTGGGTCGCAAGCCAATATTCGTCACTGCCCGGTATGCTTTGCCTTCCAGCCAAACCCAGGTGGCATACACGCCATTGGCAGGTAAAATCCGGTCTGGTTCCAGTGCAAGGTTGGCGGTTGGGAATCCCAGTCCCCTGCCGCGCCCGTCGCCGTGGATGACCACGCCGGGAATGGAAACCATTCTTCCAAGCATCCGGTTTGCTTCCACCAGGTTTCCTTCCCCAAGGGCTTTGCGAATCCGGCTGGACGAGATGATGCCGCTTTCCAAGACGACCGGCTCCACCACGTCCACGGTAAAACCGAGCCGCGCGCCCAGTTCCTTCAAGGTTGGAATATCCCCGCTGCGGTTGCGCCCCAGCGCAAAATTGGGACCCACAACCAGCCGTTTCATCTCCACGGCATCCACCAGCCGCCGGATGAAGGTTTCGGCGGTTTCCGCAGCCAGGCTGGCAGTGAACGGCAGCGTGATCACTTGATCCACGCCAAGCATTCCCAGCAAAACAGCCCGTTCTTCCGGGTTTGTGAGGATGATGGCATCGGTGCGTCCTTTCAGGATGGCAGCCGGGTGTGGGTGAAAGGTGACAACAACCGAAGGCAATCCAGCAGAGGATGCCCCATTCGTCAGGTGGCGGATCAATTGCTGGTGCCCGGCATGGACGCCATCAAAAATGCCAATGCTGACCCATGCGCCTTGCAGGTGCACTGATTCCAGCGTTGTGGAATGACGCATGGACCGTCCTTGTGGTCAGGAGTTAAAGACTTTTCGTGGCTGCCACTCGCTGGTTTCGGTGTCAAATTCCAGCAGTGCGACCAGTTCGCCCAGGTCTGACATGCCGCGCACCCAGGATTTTCCTTCCCAGGTGCCGGGGATGCGATGACCGTGGCGGACTTCGTCCAGTTGTTCGGGGGTCAGTTCCAACGCCGGCCAGTCGCTCAATGCTTCGCCGGAGGGAATGAGGTATTGTTGCCAGGTGCCGTTGTCAAAGGCTTCGCGCAGTTTTTTCAGTGGTACGGCATCCCGCAGGGTGAAACGACCACTCTTGGTCCGGCGCAGTCCCACCAGGTGGGCGCCGCAGCCCAGCTTGGTGCCCAGGTCATTTGCCAGGGAACGGACATAGGTGCCCGATGAGCAGCTTACATCAATGACTGCCTCCGGCGGATCCCATTCCAGCAGTTCCAGATTGTACACCTGGATTTTGCGGGGCTGCAGATCCACTTCCTCGCCTTCCCGCGCCAGGTCATATGCCCGCCGACCCTTCACGCGCACGGCGGAATAGGGTGGGGGAACCTGTTCAATTTCACCCACAAAACTTGCCAGCGCTTCGCTGAATTGTTCCTCGGTCACATCCACCGGGGCGGAGGAGGTTACAGATCCATCCGCATCGAATGTATCCGTTGTGACGCCCAGTTCAACGACAGCCTGGTAGCGCTTATCCGAGGCGGAAACATATTCGCTCAGCCGGACGGCAGGACCCACCAGCACAACCAGCACGCCAGAGGCGCGCGGATCCAGGGTTCCGGTATGCCCGGCACGGCGAATGTTGGTCCCCCTTCGAACCACCTGCACCACATCGTGGGAGGTTAATCCTACAGGCTTGTCAATGACAAGGACACCTGATACGGTATTCAATGCATCCGAGTAGTTGGAATCCATATTATTTACTTTCCCCTTGGTTTGAGGTGTATTTTCATTTCCCAAGTGTTTTCACAAATAATTATAACTGAAAATCAAAAGAGAATATCAAGAATTAATATCTCCTATTTTTTTGTGTCAAGCAGCTGGCGGGTGGCTTCCAGCACTTTTGGACGGACTTCCTCCAGCGTGCCAGGGATATCCGCCCCGGCAGCAGCACTATGCCCGCCGCCGCCGAAACTGAAGGCAATCTGCGAGACATCCCAACCCGGTTGGGCGCGCCAGCTCACCTTGACGGTGCCCTCCTTTTGCTCAATGAACAGGACAACAATGTCGCATTCATCAATGCCGGAAAGCACGTTGGTAAGGTCGGCATCGTCCGTGCCGGTGTAACCGCTTGCCTTGCGATTCTCAAGGGTGAGGGTGGTCCATGCCAGCCTGCCCTCGCGCTGCAGATCTGACAACCCCAAGCCCCAATATCGGGTGGCAGCAAATGAACGGTTAATCAGCGCCCGCTTGTACAGTTCCGGCAGGTCTGCTCCGGCTTCCATGAGGGTGGCAGCCAGCCGCAATGTGGTGGGATTCATATTGGACGTGCGAAACCCGATGGTATCCGTCACCATGCCCGTCAGCAGGGCTTCGGCAACCGGCTTGGTGATGGGCAGCCCCCATACGGGCAGGTATTCTGCCAGGATGGCTGCGGTTGCAGTGGCTTCCGGCAATACAAAGTTCAAGCGGGCAAAATTCAGGTTGGTGACATGATGATCAATGTTCAGGTCGGGTGTGCGTCCCTCCAGCCCATCGCCCAGGCGGCGCGGGTCCGAGGCATCCAGTGTGATGATGGCATCAAAATCCCCGCTGGAATGGTGCAGGATGTTCTCCGCTCCTGTGAGGTGCCGGAATGTCCGCTGCACCCCATCGCTGAGTACCATTTGCACATCTTTGCCAAGCTCCAGCAGGGAAAGCCCAAGTCCCAGCATTGAACCAACAGCGTCCCCGTCCGGTCGGATGTGGGAGAGAATCAGGATCCGGTTGGAATTGTGCAGCAATTGACGGATGTCAGCATGAAGGTGTTCCATCATGGCAGGTTACTCCGTTTTTTCTTCCTTGCGGATATCCGCCAGGATGCGCTCAATCCGGTCGGCGCGCTCGGGGGTTGGGTCCCAGTGGAAGCGCAGCCGCGGGAAAACCCGCAGTTCAATCCGCTCTGAGAGCGTTTTGCGCAGGAATCCGCTGGCGCTTTCCATACCTTGCAGCACCTCGGCAGCCCGTTCCTGACCTTCCACTGCCGAGACGTAAATATCCGCATAAGCCAGCTCGCGGTCCACGATGACATCGGTAATGGAAATTCCCGCCAGGCGGGGGTCATGAATCTGACCCATGACGAGCATTTCTGAAATTTCCTGGCGAATCCGGTCGCCAATCCGTTGTAATCTCAATTTTGAAGGCATGGTTTCCTCCCGGCGCCTGGTGCGCCCAACCGTCAGCCCTGGCAGGCTGGCGGGATAATCCTATCCGTTCTTCTCCAGGATAAAGCATTCAATGACATCACCGGCAAGGATATTGTCAAAATTGCGCACACCGATACCGCACTCGTATCCCTGGCGTACTTCACGCACGTCTTCCTTCTCATGCTTCAGGCTGGAGATGTCGCCGGTGAAGATGATTTCTCCGTTCCGCTTGACGCGCACCTTGCCGTTGCGGCGGATCTCTCCCTGTGTAACTTTGCATCCGGCAATATTGCCCACGCGGGAAATGTGGAAGACCATCAACACATCCGCCTGACCGACAACAACCTCGCGAATTTCCGGTTCCAGCATGCCTTTCAATGCTTTCTCCACGTCTTCAATCATGCGGTAGATGATCTCATACGTGCGGATGGAGACACCTTCCGCCTCCGCCAGCCGCCGGGCAGGGGTATCTGCCTGGACGTTGAAGCCAATGATGATGGCATGGGAAGCGGCGGCAAGCATCACATCATTCTCGCCAATGTTCCCGGCTTCGGCGTGGAGGATATTGATGGAAATTTCCTCCTTGCCCAGGTCGTTCAGCGAGGAGACAATGGGTTCCAGCGAACCCTGTACATCGGCTTTCACAATCAGGCGCAGCTCGCGTTCCTCACCCGACTGCACCCGGCTGAACAGTTCCTCCAGCGTTGCCTTGGGGGCTGCCGCCCGGCTTTCCTGGTGCTGGAGCTTGCGCTCCGCCACCAGTTCCCTGGCTGCCTTTTCGTTGTCCACCACCTGGAAGAGATCACCCGCCTGGGGCACATCACTCAAGCCCATGATCTGGACCGGGGTGGAGGGACCTGCCTTGTGCAGTTTCTTGCCGCGGAAATCAAACATGGCGCGGATGCGTCCGTACGCGGTTCCGGCGATGACCACATCGCCCATCTCCAGCGTGCCGTTTTGCACCAGCAGGGTGGCAACCACACCCTTGGAGCGGTCCACCTGTGCTTCGATGATGGTTCCAATCACGCGTCCCTTGGGGTTGGCTTGTATTTCCATGCTGTCAGCAACCAGGTTGATCGCTTCCAGCAAATCTTCGATATTCTTCCGGAATTTTGCCGAGACCGGCACTACAATGGTATTGCCGTCCCATTCATCCGGTATCAAACCGGCATCTGCCAGCTGGCGCTTGACGAAGTCCGGGTTGGCTCCGTCCAGGTCAATCTTGTTCATGGCAACAATAATCGGCACCCGGGCGGCGCGGGCATGGGCAATGGCTTCCCGCGTCTGCGGCATGATGCCGTCGTTGGCTGCCACCACCAGGACAACAATATCCGCTCCCTGGGCACCGCGGGCGCGCATGGCGGTAAATGCCGCGTGACCGGGAGTATCCAGGAAGGTGATGGCGTGTCCCTTGTGTTCCACCTGGTAGGCACCGATATGCTGCGTAATGCCACCGGCTTCCCCCCCAGCCACGTTGGTGTGGCGGATGGCATCCAGCAGGGTGGTTTTTCCATGATCCACATGCCCAAGGATGGTGACCACGGGCGGGCGGGTGACCAGTTGATGCGGGTCCTCACCGGAAATAATCTGCCGCCAGAACGGGATTTCGCCGGTTTCCTTGGGCGTTTCCTCTTCCAGCATCTCCTGGTGGGTCTCAAACCCCAACTCGGAGGCAACAATGGAAGCCGTATCAAAATCAACCTGCTGGTTAATGTTGGCAATCACCCCGTTGGACATCAACACCTTGATGACCTGGATGGGGCTTGCGCCCATCCGTTGGGCAAGATCGCGCACCGTGATCATGCTTGGAAGTTCGATAATTTTTTGCCCGTTATCGCTCATATCATGCCTCCTTTTGAATGCCCCCTTGCGAAACTCTTCCCCGGTGGAAAAGAAATCGGGGCGGTTCAACCCGCCCCGATCGCTATTGCCGGAATTGGCAGATAAGCCTACCGATGGGTCAGGTTTCGCTTTTCATCTTGTTAAAAGTCCTGTGAAAAGAGCCATTTTATTCTGTCGCAAGTTCGTCTGCTGCCGTTTCAGCAGGCAGGGTTTCCATCCAGGCGGTCAACACCTGCCGGTCGGCTTCCGTGAGTTCCACGTTCAGCGCATGGGCAAGGGCGCCCTTCAGGCCGCGCTCCCAGCAGGAACGGAGGTTGTGCAGGTAGGCACCTCTCCCGTTCATTTTTCCGGTTGGGTCCACGCGGATCCCTTCCGGGGTTCGCACAATGCGGATCAGCGTTCGTTTGGCATTCACCGTCCGGCAGCCGACGCAGGTGCGCTGGGGAATATGTTTGACTCGTTTCTGTGTTTTCTTGCTCACCTATCCTTCTCGATATTTCTGCAAACTAAAATGACCATTCATCATCCCCGCGCTTGTGCTGCTTGCGGACGATTGTGACATCCTTGTCCGGGTCGTATTCCACGTTGACAAAGCGGCGACCCTTCTTGCCCTTGGGTTTCTTGCGGTCTTTCTTGTCTCCCTCGCCTTCTTCTTCCTCTTCGTCCACGTATTCCGTGGCAGTGAGGACTTCCGGACGGAGGGTAAAGATTTCTTCCAGGGAAGGCTCTTCCTCGGGAACAACTTCTTCTGCAACCGGTTCTCCCGGAACCGTCTCGACAATCCCCGCTTCCACTTCCACGGGTTCCACTGCCGCAACTGCTTCTTCCACAGCCGCAGCTGGTGTTTCTTCCAGGGCAGCAGGGATTTCTTCCGCAGGGGCTTGTTCCGCCAGTTTGGCGGTTTCAGCTTCCGCGGCAGCCTGTTGTTCCAGGGTTTCCATCAGGTTGCGGATGGTCTGCATGGCTTTTTGCCCAATACCATTCAGGCGCAGGATGTTGTCCGGCTCGGTACGCATTTCTGTTGCCAGCTCTGCAACCGTGTTGTAACCACCTTCCTGCAGGATATAGGCAACATGCTCCGGCAGACCACTGTCGAGGATGTTGGTTTCGTATGCCGAAGCAGGAATGCCCTCCAAAATGATGGGTTTTTCAGGCTCGGCTTGTTTTTCCGGTGTGCGGGCAGCCACCAGGCGGCGTTCCACCCGGTCGATGAACTTGGCAATTTTGTCGTATTCTTCGGCTGAAAGTGGGCGTCCTTCCGACTTGCGCACCAGCAGGTCCTGGATGGTCTGGAGGAGTTCTTCCCCAATCTGTTCCAGCAGGGCGGAATCGGAGCGCACCAGCTGCAGGGTTTCACTCCCGGCTTCGGAAACACTCTTGATGTCAATCCGCCAGCCGGTGAGCTTGGCTGCCAGGCGGGCATTCTGTCCATCGCGTCCAATCGCCAGGCTCAACTGGTCTTCCGGCACAATCACGGTGGCAGTCTTGCCGCCGGGGGCGCGGTCGTTCAGGTACACGCCGGTGACGCGTGCCGGGCTGATGGCTTTGGCGATGAAAATGGCGGGATCGGCATTCCATTCAATCACGTCAATCTTCTCGTTGCTGAGTTCCTTGACAATTGCCTGGATGCGTACACCCTTGATGCCCACGCAGGCGCCCACGGGGTCAATCCCCGGCTGGGTGGCAGAGACAGCCACCTTGGCGCGCTCGCCCGGCTCGCGGGCGATGGAGCGGATTTCCACCACACCGTGGTAGATTTCCGGCACTTCGGTTTCCAGCAGTCGGCGCAGGAAATTGCGGTGCGTGCGGGAAAGGATGATTTGCGGGCCGCGCGGGTTGTCATTCACTTCGGCAAGCAGGGCGCGCACCCGGTCGTGATTCTTGAAGCGCTCGTTGGGAATCATTTCCTTGCGGGGCATGCTCCCTTCGGCTTTCATATCCAGCCCGATGGTCAATCCCTGGCTGTTGACAGCCTGCACCACGCCGTTGATGATTTCGCCAACCTGCTTGCGGAAGTGATCCAGTTGTGCCTGGCGTTCCGCTTCACGGATGCGCTGCTGGATGACCTGGCGGGCGGTTTGGGCGGCAACCCTGCCAAAGTCCGCCGGTGTGCTTTCCACAATCACCATTCCGCCAAGTTCCGCGTCCGGATCCACCAGCAGGGCATCTTCCAGGCTGACTTCGGTGATGGGGCTTTCCACGCTCTCCACCACTTCCTTTTCAGTAAAGATGGTCACCTTGCCGGTATCCATATCCACTTTGGCTTCCACATGCTGGTTTTGGGATGCGTTCACAGCTTTGCGATACGCGGAAGCCATGGCAAGTTCCAGCGCGTGCAGGATCACCTCGCGGGGCAGACCCTTCTCTTCCAGTACTTCATTAAAAGCCAGAGTAAATTCGTTCTTCATCCTTATCTTACACCTTGTTCACTTTGCCCTAGATACGCAGAAAAGTGGGGGGCGCCCACTTTTCGGTGTGTGCGATATTGCCTACTCAACGCACTGTATTTTAGCACAAACCGGGTGCAGAATCAAGGTTTTAAAGAGGAAATCCCCGCCGCGGCTTGTGATAGAATGATTCCATCCCTTCCTGGAGGATTTGCCATGACAACAGACTGGACCTGGTGGCGGGATGGCGTGATTTACAACCTCTACTCCCGCTCCTTCGCCGATGCCAACGCTGATGGACTGGGCGATTTGCAGGGTATTCTCCATCATCTCGATGACCTGCAATACCTGGGGGTGGATGCCCT
>JAGVUS010000482.1 GCA_019136175.1 Chloroflexota bacterium
TAAATTAGTTGTGGCGCTGGCTTGATCTATCGTTCCGGGATAATAATCCCCCGGCAGTAACATTGTGCGATCGGGTTGTTGAATGGATAAAATTATTACCCAGGGAGAAATTTGTTGATTGGCTGAAAATTCCAATAAAGAGAGTCTTGTTGGTACCGGGTTGGCGATTATGTCTTCCACGCTTTGAGGAAGACTTAATGACGCACCCGCATAAACCTGCGAGGCGGATGTTAGTTTGTTGATTCGGGAAATTTCATCAAGGGATATGTACCGATCAATTACAAGATGTCTTAAGGAACTACCGATAGGCACAATATTTGAATTGATATCGCCCGACACCCCTTCCAGATTTGGGATGGTGAGGATCATGCCTTCATACAAAAAGTTTGGATCTGAGATGTCGTTTGCCCGAAGAAGCTCAACAACAGTTGTGTTAAATCTGATGGCAATGTCCGCCAGTGTATCTCCTGACTGTACTGTATATGTTGGGGGAGGTGGCGGCTCTGGTTGGGCGTATGCTACCTTAAAATTGAGACAGATGGTCAGGATAATGAATAAGCAAATCAATGTTTTAAAGATCTTTGAAAACAAGCATATCTCCTATTTGAAAATCCTCAATCCGGCTCTCGTGCAATTCCAGGATATATTTGGCTGGTTTCTCTGGAAGGTGAGCAATTGTCCATCGTTTTGCGATTTTTTTATCCACCACCCGATTGTTTTCATTCAGCCATATCACTGTAATGTTGAAATTCATAAATAGCATATGGATGGAGGAAAAAAGACGGGATTCATAATTTTCGATGAACAACATTCCCTCGTGGGGTCTCAGAAATTTTTGAAGCATTAATCCTCTTAATTGGCAGCCAAAGGTGATGCATTTTACCGCTTGAATGTTAACTTGAGGATTTTGGATACTTGTAATATTTACAAATTGCTTCATGATTACACAACAGGACCTTCATGGCTGGATGAGAGGACGCGGTCTATGCTGTCAAGTAATTCCTGGGGGCGGAAGGGTTTGCTGATGTAATCATCCACTCTGGCAATATGCAAACCCAATACTCTGTCTATCGCCTGGGCTTTGGCGGTAATGATGATGACTGGAATATGACTGGTTGACTCAGATGATTTTAACTGATGATAAACATCCCATCCATCCATGTCAGGCATCATTAAATCTAAAAGAACCAGGTCTGGTAATTCCTGCTGAACAATTGATAAACCATGATGACCGCCGTTAGCGCCCTTTACATCAAAACCCCGACGGTTTAGTATAATAGTCACCAAGTCTACCATTTCGGGATCGTCTTCAATATACACGATGCGGCGTCTTGCGTCAGCATTCATATTATTCTCCTTGGGTTATGATAAGTTTACCACAGCATTCTCGAAAGGAATTACCTTGAAAATAACAACATGGAATGTCAATGGCATCAGGGCTGTACTTGGAAAAGGTTTGTGGGACAGGGTCAGAGAATTGGATCCTGATATTTTTTGTTTACAGGAAATTAAAGCAAAGGAAGATCAGGTGGCAGAGGATCTGAGAAACCTGCCTGGGTATGAGCATCATTGGAATCCAGCCGAAAGACCAGGATACAGCGGGGTTGCAACTTATTATCGCCAATTGCCTGTACAAATTTCCCTTGGCTTGGGTGACGAACGCTTTGACGACGAGGGACGGGTTATCCGACTGGATTATAGCCAATTTACGTTATTCAACATTTACTTTCCAAATGGTCAAAGAGGATTGGATCGCGTGGAGTACAAACTTGAATTTTATGCGAAGTTATTGGATATTTGCAATGACTTACATAAAGCCGGAAAGCAGATCATCATTACCGGGGATTTTAACACTGCTCATCAAGAGATTGATCTTGCCAATCCCAAAGAAAACTCCAAGACATCTGGATTTTTACCAGAGGAAAGGGAGTGGGTGCAACGATTTTTAGACTCTGGCTTTCTGGATGCATTTCGGGTCTTGTATCCAGATAGGATTCAGTATACATGGTGGACGTATCGGTTTGGGGCTCGAAGAAGGAATATCGGATGGCGATTGGATTATTATCTGGTTTCTAACGCATTGATGGAGAGGGTACAGGATGTTGTCATTCACGACCAAATTGAAGGATCAGACCATTGTCCAGTTACGCTTACTTTGGATATTTGATTTGAATATTATGGATATGATATACTGAACGACGGAGGAAGCGTTCGAATGGGAAAACAACGAATATTGCTTGTGGACGACCATGAAGTTGTCCGGATTGGACTAAGAGCTCTTCTTGAAAGAAACACTCAATTTGAGGTGGTTGGTGAAGCGGGTACGGCAAAGGAAGCATTAGAACAGGTCTCCCGTTCCCATCCGGATGTGGTTCTTATGGATATTCGTTTGCCTGGAGCGTCTGGAATTGAAGCATGTGAGGAAATTACCAGGAATTATCCGGAAACAAAAGTAATTATGTTGACTTCCTATGCTGAGGATGAAATGTTGTTTTCGGCAATCCGAGCCGGCGCATCTGGGTATGTCCTTAAACAAATAGGGGGTGAGGATTTAATACGGGCAATTGAGGCTGTTGGAAGGGGTGAAGCATCACTTGATTCAGCGGTTACCCAAAGGGTGTTCCAGGAAGTTCGCCGGGCAGTAAAAGAAGAGGAGGCATCTGCGTTTGCCAACCTTAGCCAACAGGAACGTCATGTCTTATTATTGGTGTCCGAGGGGAAAACAAATCGTGAAATTGCAAAGGCATTATTCCTGGGCGAAGGCACAGTAAGAAATTATGTTTCCAGCATCTTATCCAAATTAGGTGTCAGCAACCGCGCTGAGGCAGCTGCTTATGCCGTGGAACATAATTTGCGGGAATATATCTAATATTAGGAGTAGATGGAATTAACCGTGGCTGACGGGATGGTAATTAATGAAACCATCCCGTAATTTTTGTCCACAATGGGGGAGCGAGAATAATTATTCCTATTAGCAGAGCGGTTATGGATGAAATTAATACTGAAGCAGCTGCCGTATCCTTGGCGATTTTTGCCAGGGGGTGAAATTCTGATGTCGCCAGGTTGACAACCGTTTCAAGGCTGGTATTGAATCCTTCTGCCAACCAGACAATGCCAATTGCTGTAATGAGGAATAACCACTCAAGTTTATTAATGTTAAGCCATGCAGAAATGAGGATTACAACGCTGGTGGCTGCCAGATGGATTCTTGCATTCGGTTGCGTTTGCAGCAAATATGTGATGCCCTGAAATGCATATTTGAAGGATAGTCGGCGGTTTGTCATATATTTCATGGCTGTGGTTTAATATTTTGGAGACACAAGGTTTAAGCCCATATCCGATAATATCTGATCTTGGATTTTCCACATGGGTTCCTGACTCTCTGGAGTATCGTGATCCATTCCCAGCAGATGGAGAACTCCATGGATGATAAGCAATGAAAGTTCCGATTGTATTTCATGCCCTGCAGTGACGGCTTGCTCGTTTGCCTTTTGATATGAGATGATAATATCTCCAAGGTAATAATTCCCTGTCTCAGGGTCGATTTCATCAACATTGAATGACAATACATCGGTTGGGGCATCAATTCCCAAATATTCCCGATTTAATTCCTGCAACAAATCGTTGTCGGTAATGATAATACTCAAGTCCACATTTGGTTTTGGAGACTGGAAATTCAACGCGTAACTTGCCACTTTCTCCAGCCACGAGTTGTCAATATCAATAACATGATCTACTTCGATTGCTATATTAATCATGTCTGCCTGCCTTATTCTGATTTGGATTCGGATGAATTCGTTTTTGGTAATTCGGGATATTGGATCCTGGGATGATAGGTGTTTTTTAAGGTTCGAAAAAAGGATTCTTCAATCAAATATAGATCGCGCATTGTTAAGGGTGCTTCGTTCAATTGCCCTTCACTCCGATAAAAATCAATCGCCTTTTTAATCAAAGCGCGCAGATCATCGTCGTTTTCAGGAAAATCTGCCCTTGCACGCGCCTCACACCCATCTGCCAGCATCAGCAACGCTGTTTCCCGGCTTTGTGGTGGGGGACCGGGATACCGAAATTTATCTTTATCAACCAGCTCCGGGTTATTGTCGGCGCGGCTCAGTGCCCGGCTGTATTGATATCGCGTCAATAAGGTTCCGTGATGTTCAGACATGAATGAGATGATTCTACCTGGCAAGCGGAATTTTTTACCAAGCGACAATCCATCAAGGACGTGCTGGATGATTTTCCCGGCACTATATTCCGGATCAAGGTTGTCATGAGTATCGATTTTTCCTGGAACTTGATTTTCAATGAAAAAGGATGGGTTTTGGGATTTGCCAACATCATGATAGATCGCTCCAACCCGGGTTAATAACGGATCAGCGCCGATGGCTTCAGCAGCTTGTTCGGCAAGATTGGCAACCTGCAGGCTGTGTTGATAGGTTCCAGGTGCGTTTTGAAGAAGGTAACGCAGGAGAGGGTGGTCTGGTCGGGCAAGTTCCAGCAATTGAAGACCAGTCACCTGTCCAAGCAGTTGCGCAAACAAAGATTGTACCCCGAGCGCAATTACCGTTGCAGAAATTGCATGAATAAAGGTTGCCCCAATTAATGTCCCAATTCCCACCCAATCTGTAAATGCATTTGGAAGTCGATATGCCAGGATGATTAATGTGCCAATTCCTGTCATAATCAAGCTTGCCCATAAAAAGTGAACAATTCGATATCCCTTGCGAAGCGCAAGCATGCCGGAAAAATTGAGCGCGATGTAGAATACTGTCAATTCTGTAGTGTTGGAAATTCCATATGAGGTGAGGATTGCCAACAGGCTGGATAAAATCAAACCCAACTCAAAATTAAAAAGACCAGCGATGGAAAGCCCAAAAGCTGCCAGGGGGAATAGGTAGGGAATGACGACCCGATTGGGAATAATAATCCGACTTATCACCAGGAAGAGCAAAAAAAGCGATCCAATCAGAATAATGGCGCGGCTGTTCCATAAAATATGAGGTGCTCGAAATTTTAAATACAAGGCGGCAATTAAAAACACAGAGAAGCTTATAGCTAATGCGGATACGATGTTTCTTGAAGAGTCATCGGGCTTGATTAATCCATATTGGTTTAATGCCTCGATGGCAGTTTCTGATAAAATTTGTCCCCTCCGAACAATGATCTCACCAGCTACATAGGTTCGAGTAACTGGCGCTGTTGTTGAGATGGCTTGTTCCTGGGCGAGCCTGGTCTGCTCTTCGCTGTAGATACTGTTTGCCACAATAAACGGTGACACAAGGCTGACAATAACATCCGCCTGTGTTTCCGGGATGGAGTAACCAATCAGGGATGGGAGGTTTTGCCGGGCGGCATCAATTTGATCCTCCCGGATGGAGGGACGTAATGCGTCTCCCAATGTGCGAATTGCTTCTTCCTGGATAACCAGCCATTGGGTTTCATTGAGATCCAGTAAATCTTCAGCCAGATTTGGTGATACATCCAGATACTCCAGGGTCGCCAGGTCCGTGAATTTTTGATCCGGGGTTGAGTTTTTATCATTGCGAACATTATTGATAAAGGATAGCGTGGTTAACAACCTCTCGATTTGTTGGCGGGTAATTGCCGGATCGGGTATGAGGTATACAGGTTGTACTTTTTGGACTGCCTCTGCCTGTGCCTGACGTGTAAGAATCTGGCTTTGATAAGTTAATGTATAGGGTGCTTGGATATCCTGTTGGGATACGTCACCCTGTTTCAGGGTAAATAGCGCCGGACGGAGAGCAACATCAAATGCCAATACAAGAAATGAGATAAGAGTGATCATTACCAGAAAAATGATCAGCCAGGTATTGCGGGAAAAAATGGATTTTAAGAATTCTTTTGTACGATTTTCAATCATGATTAACCAGCAAGCATTTCTCGCACCATTTGATTAACCACGTTTCCTGGAGCACGTCCCTGTGTCATGGGCAGCAAGGCTTTCATAACCTTTCCAATATCAGCCTGACCTGTGGCGTTTAATTCGGTTATTATTTTTGCAACCAATTCTTTCAGTTCTGTTTCCGTGAGTTGGGCGGGCAGAAAGTTTTGAAGGATTGAGATTTCGTCCTGGGCTTCCTGGACCAAATCTGGACGATTGGCGCGGCGGGCTTCGTCCATAGCTTCCTGTCGAATCTTCACTTCTTTTTGGATAATTGCAGAAATGCCCGTTTCATCCAGGGGTTGTCCTCTGTCAATTTCAGTATTTTTTACGCTCGATAAAACCATGCGAATGGTTCGCCGAGCCACGTCGTTTTGGGAGCGCATTGCGTCTTTAAGTGCACTTTCAAGTTGACTTTTCGTTGTCATTTTTCATCTCCGTTTGTGAATATTGTAGTAATCATATCCCATTTACGGAAGAATAACAAAAACAAGGTCTTTTATTTGCTCAAACGTAGACTCGCCTATGCCGTCGACAAACAGCAAATCTTCAATGGATAAAAAAGGCCCTTTTGTATCGCGATATGTGATGATTGCATTTGCCTTTGTAGGACCAATGCCGGGCAATGCCTCCAGTTGATCAAACGTTGCCTGGTTTAGATCAATTGGGTTGCCCGGAGATGGAATCACTTGATTAGTGGAAATTGGAATGTTCCGTTCTCCAATCGGGATCTGGGTAACTGGCGGGATGTGTATTTGTTGACCGTCGCGTAGTTGTGCCGCAAGATTGATACTGGATCCGTCTGCATTTTTAGTCAGTCCGCCGGCAAGGAGCAGCAGGTCGTTGACCCTGCTGCCCCGGGGAACCTGGTAGACACCGGGTTGAACAATTTCACCAGATACGTATACGGTAATGGGGCTCAGAGTTGCTGTTGGTTCCAGGAGGATTGGAGTTCCCCTGGGAGGGCGAGCAATCAGGAGAATGATTGCTGATGCCAGAAACGTAAAAAGGACAATTAATAAAATGATCTGCCAGCCCTTGATTGATTGTGTTTCGATCATTGGAAATCCGATTAGTGAAAATGCCCGGCAATTATTCCTTGTCTGTTCAAATGTTATTGGAATTTTCCAAGGCAATTAATTCCTTGAGCGCCATACTGGATACTTCCAACATGTCAGGCGAAGGTTCGCGGGTTGTCATTTTTTGCAACCATAAATTAGGAAAGACCAACATCCTGACAATTGGGTTACTCAGATGATTTGCGGTCCATCGCATATATTCATATGCAAGGATAACTATAACAGGGATCAGCAAAATTCTACTTAAGATCCTCCATATTAAATCAAGAGGTCCAAGTAAAGCAAAGACAACTATGGATATCACAACAACAATTAAAAGAAACCCCGTGCCACACCGTGGATGTTCCAATGGGAAAGGGCTTATGTTTTCAGGGCTTAATTCCACCTGTGCCTCATATGCATTGATGGTTTTGTGTTCAGCTCCATGATAGGCAAAAAAGCGGTGGATTTCCGGCATTTTTCCGATTGCCCAAACATAAACCATGAGGAAGATCAACCGAATTATCCCCTCAATGAAGTTGATTACAAATGAATTGGTCTCAATGATTTTTTCCAATCCCCCCGCGATCAAGGTTGGGAGCACAAAAAAAATTCCGATCCCAATGACGAGTGATACGCCAACAGTTCCATACAGTGCAGGACCTTCGATTTTTTCTTCCTCGCCCGTTTGTTGGTTTGCAGAAAGGACAAGAAGCCTGGTACCCAGGAGTAATGCATCAAGGAGGATAATCATTCCGCGCAGGAATGGTATTTTTATAAGCCTGGATTTGTATAATCCTGTTAATTCTTCCTTATGAATCGCTAATTCACCGTTGGGTTTACGAAACACTGCTGTTACATACTTTGAGCCGCGCATCATGACGCCCTCAAGCAGCGCCTGCCCTCCGTATGATGGGAACCTAAGTTTCTCTTCTGGCATACAAATGGCTTTCTATGCGGATTGATCACCAAAAAAATAGAAGAAGTGGATCAGGGATTGAATCCCTTTTTTCCAGGTCGGAAGGTGCAACTTTTCGTTTGGGCTGTGAATATTATCACCAGGCAAGCCAAAACCCGTTAAAACGGAATCGATTTTCAATATTTGTTGCATATCAGCAACAATGGGGACGCTCCCTCCTTCGCGCTTATATACTGGGGGGCGCTGCCAGACAACTTCAAAGGCTTTCGCCAACGCCAGTGCTGCGGGTTGATCTGGATCCGACATGCTTGCCGGTCCGCCTCCCAGGTAACTTAGCTCCCAGCGAATACCGTCTGGTGCATTCATCTCCAGGTATCGTCTTAATTGCTGTTCCACATCTCTGGGGTGTTGGTCTGGCACAAGCCGCATGGAAACCTTTGCCATTGCCCAAGCGGGGATTACGGTTTTGGAGCCTTTACCGGTGAAGCCCGAAAAAATGCCATTAACATCCAAATGTGGGACGTACTCCGACTTGCTCAACGGGGGTATAGCCTTTTTCGCCATACAAACCAGGAGATCCCGTTTGTTCTAGGAAGTAAGCGGGATCAGTTGGCAATTGAGACAAATTTTGTTTTTCGGCGTCGGATAGGATGCGAACGGTATCATAAAAACCAGGCAGTGTAACGCGACCATCTTCATCATGCATACCGCTAATTATTTTGCACAATGCATTCGCAGGATTTTGAATCGCACCTCCGAATTGTCCTGAATGGAGGTCATGATCAGGTCCAAAGACTTTTAATTCAAAATATGCCAGACCCCGTAATCCATACACAATTGTTGGGGTATTTGGGTCGATCATTCCAGCATCAGGATTTAATGCAACCGTACTG
>JAGVUS010000199.1 GCA_019136175.1 Chloroflexota bacterium
ATCGCCCTGATTGCAAGCTGGCTGGAAGTGGAATTGAATGCATCCCCCTTCGGCATTGTCCTCACCGGGCTTGCCATCGGGCGGGGTGCGAACTACATCCACCAGATTATCTCCACCTATTTCCCGAAAAAGTGAGACGGTACGATGGACGCCGCAGACAGCAACGGGAACGGACGGGTAACATTAGCGAAATTGGAGGGCAAGATAGACGAAATCCTGCGCCGCCTTGACCGGATGGAGACGAACCATGAACGGCACACAATGGAGATTGATCGGCGACTCAACGGGCTGGAGACGGGGCAGGCAACCCGCATCCAGCAGCTGCACACGCTTGAGGATGACGTAGAAGCATTAGAGAAAAAGTCGGAGAACTGGTCAATTATCAACAGCGCGCTGGGGATTATCGCTGCCGCCCTGGCTGCGCTGGGGTTCGGGAGCAAGTAAATGACACCACGCAATATTACAGCAGGCAAACCAGATGGCAACCAGGCAGAGATTGTGGCTGCCCTCCGGGAGCTGGGCGCAACCGTGTTGATTATCAGCGGTGTTGGACACAATGCCCCTGACCTTGTTGTCGGATACCGGGGCAGAAACTTCCTGATGGAAGTCAAGCAGCCAGGTGAGGACGCAGGAAATCGTCAAATTGCGGCTGATGTTGTATCTAACCCAGGATGATGAATTACCGTTGAGGAAATGGAGTGACGATGCCACCACAACCACAGCAGTTGCCACAAATTGACACGAGCAAGGAGGACAATGGCAAAGATTGAATTTGATGCAAGCGTGAACCAGGTGAGAACGTTGGTGGATGGCGGTATCCGCCTGGTGTTGGACCTGCCGGAAGATGCAGTACCCCCATGTTGATGGAGTGCAAATTACAGGGCATTGCCCTGGACATTCGCGCAACGGCAGCAAACCCGAATAAACGGAGAGGAAACGGTGGCAGCTAGAGATGACAAAGGGCGATTCAAGAAGGGCGGGCCTGGCGGACCGGGACGGTTGCCCCGGGCGCGTGAACTTGAATACCTTGATGTTACAGTTTCAGCCGTCAGTTTGGACGACTGGAAAGCGATCATCCACAAGGCGGTGGATCAGGCGCGACGGGGTAATTCCGTTGCTCGCAAATTCCTGGCTGATTATGTGATGGGCACGCCCGAACAGCGGGCGAAAATCGAGATGCAGGGGCAGATGAACGTGACTGCTCCGGCAATTGAGTTGGCCATCGAGAAGGTCTATGGACAAAAGCGCAGCAACGAATCTGATTCAAACAGCGTATGAAGCGGGTTGCCCGGAGGAACAGGTGAGACAATTCCTGTCCTCCGGGTATGTTGCGCTGCCTCATCTGTGGAAGTTCCACGCTGCGGCGCGGCAGGTGGATGAGCGTGTGTATGGTATTCGCGAGATTATGCTGGATGGGACGCGTGGATCGGCAAAGTCTCATGCGATCATTGCCCAGGTAGGGTTGGACGATTGCCAGCGTGTACCTGGGCTGAAGTATTTATTTCTACGGTTGACGCAAAAAGCGGCCGGGCAGAGTTTTGGCGACCTGGTGGCGCGGGTGCTGCATGGGGTGAAACATACACAGAACACTGAACAGGTGACGTTTGCCAATGGCAGCCGGATTGTGATTGGTGGCTTCAAGGACGATAATGACGTTACGAAGTATCAGGGCATTGAGTATGACGGGCTGGTATTAGAGGAGGCGACCCATATTTCGGGGGATAAATACGAGCGGTTGCTGGGGTCTGTGCGCACATCCAAATCCAATTGGGTGCCGAGGGTCTATCTTTCGAGTAACCCGGGCGGGCTGGGGCATTTGTTTTTCAGGCAACGATTTGTGGACCCGGAGAAGAACAGGACTCAAACATTTACCCGGCGGTATTTTAGCAGCTATTTGGATAACCCGTTCATTGATGATGGGTACAAGCGGTACCTGGAAGGGCTGACGGGTGATCTGGCGCGGGCCTGGCGGGATGGGGATTGGGATATATTCGAGGGACAGGCGTTTGGCGCGTTTCGTGAGGCGCTGCATGTGGTCCAGCCGTTTGAGATTCCGGCGCATTGGACACGCTGGCGGGGGATTGACTGGGGCAATGCTGCGCCGTTCTGCTGCCTTTGGGGAGCGCATGACCCTGACACTGGCCGGGTGGTGGTGTATCGTGAGATTTATAAGACGGGGTTGTCTGACGTGCAGCAAGCTCGGCAGATTGCGGACATGACTCCCCAGGCTGAACGGGTGGGCATGACGTTTGCTGACCCGAGTATGTGGGCGAAGGATACAAAGGACAGTGTTGTAACCTCTACGCAAATGGTTTATGCCCAGAACGGGTTGATGCTGACGAAGGCGGACAATGACCGGCTATCTGGCAAGCGGAAGGTGGATCGTATGCTGGCAAACCTGCCCGATGGGAGGCCGGGGCTGCTGATATTTTGTAACTGCGTCAACCTGGTGCGGACCCTGCCGCAGTTGATTTATGACAAGACTCGCATTGAGGACGTAGATACAACGGGCGAGGATCACGCTTATGATGCATTGCGGTACCTGCTGACGACGGTGCGGCTGGTGACTGAACCGATGATGCGACAAAAACAGAACACGAATCCCTGGATGGAGATGAAACTATGATTACATTTGACCAAGCCAAGCAGCACGCTGATGACCTGGAGAGCCGACACGCAGAGCGTAACTCTATGTTTGAGGACATAGAGGATATGTATCTACTGAAACCACCCAGCCTACCCAGCGAGAGTTGGATCAAGCAGACTGTATCACCCTCGGCGCGCAATGCACTGCTGGGGGCGGTGCGGTTAATGACAGCGTTGGAAACGATTGCCAGCGCAATATGGACGGGTGCCGGCAGAGCTGCCCGGAAGCCCCTGCATGTAGACCTGGTGCTATCCGCTTTGATGTACGGTGAAGTACACCTGGGGATCAACCGGGTGAGCGACCTGATTGCAAGTGCCAACGATGAGAACCGGGAACGACTACAAGAGTTGGCGAGCATTACCCCGGTGTTGATTGATGTAATCAACCCACGCCTGGGATACCCGGAGTTTGACCGGGCGGGATTGTATGCCTATTACAGCAGCCGTGAGGTGCGGTCAGGTGATGTTATATCCAGGTTTGGAGACCTGGCTGCCATGCAGCTGCGTGACCGGCAGCCCTGGGACACCGTGACCGAGTGTGAATATTGGGATCATAAAGTGCACTACCTTTGGGTGAAGGAAGCCCAAAACCCATTGATTGAAGCAGAACACGGGCTGCCATGTATCCCGATTGTGGCGAGTATTGTTGAGGGGTCCAATCTATTCAATAGGTCCGGGCAGCAGAGCCGACAACCATTCCTGTACGCGCTATGGAAGTCAGGATTGTGGGAACGTGAGACGCTAACCCTAACCGTGATGTACTCGCTTATCTTTTCGATTGGTGCCAACCCGCAGTTTATCTACCGGCGCAGTGATCCTAGCAAGGCTGCGCCAGAAGCGGATTACTCCACGCCAGGCGGCAGGATTATCCTGGACAGCGGAGAGGACTATGCCCCGCTTGTCAAGCAGATACTTGACCCCTCGTTGATGCAAGGCTTACAGCTGGCGCAAGAACAGGGGACAGAAAGCACCATGTTCAAGCAGGCACTAGGCGAACCAATGGGCAGCGGCACGGCTTTTAGCACCGTGTCCCTGCTATCCCAGGCAGGACGGTTGCCATTGGTGCCTTATCAGAGGATGGGATCATACGTCATTGGAGAAGCCATGCGCACCGCGCTCAAGCTGTTGAAGGCGGGTGGTGGTAAATCAAAGGCGTGGGGAGGCAACGGCGTGACCGAGTTCAAACCATCGGACCTGCCGGACAACCCGAACATCGAAGCCAGGCTTGAAATTGAAATGCCACAAGATGAACGCCAGAACGCTATGATTGCCCTGCAAATGACCCAGGGTGACGCACCGTTGATGAGCCGGGCAAGAGCCAGGGAAGAATACCTGGGGATCGGGCAGCCGGATGAGGAGGAGAAAGCTATTTGGGATGAGCAGGCTTCAATCATGCAGTTCCAGATGATGTTACAGCAGCAAGCCCAGCAAGCCCAGCAGCAGGCACAGCAACAAGCGCAGATGGCAGCCATACCCCCGCAAGGTATGGGGCGGATGCCAATGGGCGGACCAGGGGCGCAGCCTGGACTTGAGCAGACCGGAGCCGAACCAGGGTTGCCGGGTGTCGCAGCCGGTGCGCCCCTAACCCCGCGTAATGAACCACCGATGCCGGAAGGAGAATTGATGTAATGCTAAACAGGATGGACGCGCAAGATGCCATGATGTATGGCAGGCAGTTTGTTCGTGAGTGGCAGCAGCGGTTTGGTGAGCGGTGGTATGCCGGAGAGATGGACGCATTTGCAGGAGCCGTGTACCGCAAGCTGGAAGCCAACCCGGATATGAAAAGTGCAATGAGACAGATGGCACCCAGGGCAGTGAGAACCCTGGAGCGGAGGTATAAACATGGCGGTAATCAGTGATACCAGTATGCGTGTAAGGTACAAGGCAGGCGGTAAGACAGCCACAGCCAGCCGGGTGAAGTATGGTGGTGGACCCGTTGGGTATGGGGCAAACCCACCGCCAAAGCAAGGCGTATTGAACCGGTTATTGGGGCGCAAGGGATTGCAGAACCGGCAGCAAACCCAGCCCGCGCAGGTAGCAACGCAGGTAGCAACGCAGGTACAGGCACCCAAATACAATATGCGTAGTTATGAAAGGATGCCAGTATATCAACCATTTGGACCGTACAACAATAGCAAGTTCAGAAGTGGGTATTCTAATGTAACGCCAGACGTTGCCGATTACAACAATTTCTTGTTTGGTTTGGTATATGGCAATGCCGTTCAACCAACCATGCAAGAGGCAATCCTACGCCAGAACGCTGCCCCGATTGGGTATCAGTGGACACCGACACACGGATACATACCATTGCAGCAGGCAGGCAAGGGCAAGGGACGGGCAAAGCAATACGCCACGTACACCCCAGCTGCCAGCTATGCCGGTGGTGGTGGGTATGACTATGGCGGTTGGGACTACGGCGGAGGCGGCGGAGGTGGGTCCAGTGATTATGTCCCACAATGGTACCTGGATATGATGACCTGGAGAATTTAATATGACCGATAACCCCGGCGACAAGCAGCAGCGGTATAACCCGAATTTTATACGCGACCTGGCGCGCAAGATGGCGGATCCAAAGCGCGTATCGTATCAAATAAAGGAAAAGCCAATTGATATACCTTATTGGTCTCCGTATTACAGACCGCCAACAGGGGACTATACCAGCGCAACAGGCAGACCCTATTGGAGCAACCCGCAGCGGATTGCCAGGGCGAAGATGATTGCTGATGCCATGCCACCGGGCTATGAAATGCCAACGTGGATGCCGGACCGTGACACGCTTGATGTTGCTTTTGATTATCTTGCGACTACCAACGTTGGGAAGCCCTGGTATGAGTGGACGGATGACCTGGCTGATGATGATCCCTTGATGGGGATTGTGGCAGGATTTCCAGCACCGGAGGGACATGGACAGGTAGTGCCATCCGTGCGCCAGGTGATGACCGAGTATGGGATTACTTATGACGACATGACCCGCCTGGGCGTGACCGAAGAAGATTTGCTGGACGCATACCGCTATGATATGGGCGTACAGCAGGCGAACCAGGAAGCGGCAGCGCAAGGCGGAGAGATTGGCACGGATGAATGGGACCGGCTTTATGATGAGCTGCTAACCAAATATGATAATGATGTGCTGATCCAATGGGCGCGCACCAATGGGCTTGACCCCCGTGAAGTCGAGAAGATGAAGCAGAATAAATCCCTATGGTGGCAGGCACCCGCAACCGCCTTGTTTAGAACAAAGGGCGGGCAGATGGGGCAGCAGGCTATCAACCTTGCCATCGGCGGTGCCGGTGTAAGTTCTGTTTTAGGCATGGGACCTATCCCCGGCATGGTTGCCGGTGGTGCAGCCGGTTCCTGGATGGGGCAGATTGCATGGGACGAACAGCAGCGCATGGCAGAACAGGGGGACGCTTACACACCATCGGCAGGATATAAATTGCTGATGGTATTGAACGCTGCATTTGAGGGATTGGAGATCGGTATCACCATCCCGCAGTTATGGAGCGCATTGATTGAACGTAACCGGGCGCAATCGGTTGCGGAAGGTAAAGACCCGGCGAGCATGGACAACGTGACCAATGCGGCTGCCGAGCTTGCCGAAATGATTTATGATTGGGATTGGGACGCAATCAAGGCAACCGGTATCCTGTATTATTCATCCCTACCACAAACCGTAGCATACCAACAGGCATGGGGCGAGTATGCCAGAGGTGGGTACCAGGGGGAAGCACCATCAGTAGAGTTCAAGAGATACCAGCTGGGAACAGGCGACCCGGAGACAATCCAGATCAACCAATTGCCAATCCTATCAGCGTACCAGGATGTAAAAGAGTTGATAGCTCAGGGCTATACGCCCAGGGAAGCGGCGGACATTACCCGCACCCGGTTTGGGTTTGGTGGGGAAATGACAGACCTGGTAGCCGGATACTTGCTTGACCCGCTTGACCTGATTGGACCGCTTGCAAAGGGGATCGGCATTGACATTGCCGATGCCAGCGGTAACGCAACCCTGGCACATGCTTTCAATGTGTCAAGTGGACCGGTGGAAGCCTTGCGCAATTATGGCGCATTGCTGCGGACAGGTGCAGGCACGGACGCCCGCACCAGAATTGAGTTGGGTAATGCGGATTGGATGACCCGTTATCTTGCAGGTGTGGACAAACAAGGCAACCTGTTACCCGTGCGTAAGTTCAAGCTGGCAGACCCCCGCACCTGGTTTGCCCTACGCCCGGCAGCCATAGCAAACGAAGTGTTATCTACCAACGTAACTAACTTAAGCTATGTCTTGATGCAGAAAAAGACAGTAGAGGACATGAACGGCGCAATCAGGGGGATTGCAGGGATCAGCCCGGAGCAGGCGGCACGGATTACAGAGGACATGCCCTGGCTTCAGGCACCGATTGGCGGCACATTGCCCGGCGCGCTGCGTGACTTTGGCAGGACGCTTGACACAATGGAAGCAGCCTGGAACGCCAACACCCCCAATCGCAATCTAATCCTACGCATGGCAAAGGATTTGGACATGACCCCCGGCGAGTTCCTTGCGCAGTATTACCGCCAGGGGGAAGCCTTATTCCAACGCTGGGCGGACAACCTGCAAGGCAAGCCAAACAGTGAAAGTTTATTGGCAGGTATCCAGGATGGCAGCCTATCCTATCAGCGCGTAAAAACCCTGGTAGATGGGTTTATGAAAGACACCCCGCTAACAGCGGATGATTACCGGGCGCATTTGCTGGGCGCATTGACTAGCCATGTGGACAAGTGGGCGGCAGACTTTTACCAGGTGAAACCGGACCCGGCGTGGCAGCAGTTTAGCCATGCCATCAAGAGTACACAAAGTCTGTTACTCTTGGGCTTGAACCCAACCTATGCAATCAATAACGTGATCAACAACCGGATCACTATGGCATGGGGTATGGTGCTTGGCTTGCGTGGGAAGAAACAGATCAACGATTTTTGGCAACGGTTTGAAGTGCAACCCGCCAGGCTGCGCGCTGCCATTGGTGGAGCTGCCGGGTTTGATGACGCCAACACCGGCGCAGCCATCCGAGGGGCAGGGCAGGCACATGGATTGCTGGCAGAATACGTGAGGCTTTACCAGGAAAACCGCCTACTAGGCAAGATGCAGGTTGTTACACGATTGGCGCAGGCAGAGGAAAGGGGCGCAAGTGCGCAAGCGTACACAGCCGGGACCCAACGAGCATGGCGCAGGTTATGGAAGCGTGGGCGTGGGTATGATGTAATGCCCCATGAATTGGAGAACGCACTACGGGCAATTGACCCCAGCCTACCGGCATTGATTTACGCTGGCATTGACGGAACGATGAACCTGGACGAGCTTAATGCCCTGTTATGGGAAGGTGTACAGGTACGAACCCTTGACCGGGTATTACCGGACGCAGCCGCATACCTACGGCGGGCGGGAATTGACATGGATGAAGCAGGTATCCGGGAAGCATTGGAGCATACCGGCGTATATAGCTATCTACAAACCGCATTGAACGAAGCACGAACACCAGAGCAGGCAGCCCATGTGTTGAGGGAAACCAGGAGCATGGTTGCAGATTGGGTGGATCAGCAGTTTATACAGCACCGCCACGAAGTAGCCCGGCGAGCCGTTGAGGTGGCGCAGGCGGAAGGTGTTGCCGGTGTCCTGGACGTGTTTGACCAGTTGTATTGGGACCTGGACGATTTTTGGATCAGGCATTATGAGGATTGGGAAAAGGTACACCAGACCGCAGCGAGCAAAGACCGGCAGGAACGGCGCAGATTATTCAGGCAGCAGCGGGCAAACAGCCGGGCGGAATGGGCGCGCATGAACGACATGGAAGATGCCACCTTGCGCGGGACGTTGGAAGGGCTTGGCGCAGATGACACGGACATTACCTACATTGACACAAGCCTTATGCAGCGGCGGCACGTATGGAATGAATTTTTTGACGAGCTTAACAGGATGCAGGATGAGTATTTTGATACCGACTTTGGCAATGACCGAACAGCAGCGTCAAACGCATGGGCGGAGGTCCAGTCAAGGCTTGACGATTTGTATGTGAGGGCTTTGGCTGCGGAAGATGCAATCCAGGTGGACATTGACAATGTGTTTGCCCGGTTGTTGGAACGCCAGGGGCAGAGTGTTGAAGCTGGGTTGGCATGGCGCAGGGGCGTGAGAGCAGCCCGGAGCCGCATGGGTAAGGCTATGCGAGAACACCGCCAGGCTATGTTACAGATACCACCGGATGAAAAGCTAATTGCATGGCGGCAGTTTATCCAGGCGGAATACAAACCGCTGATCCACGAGCTGCGCACCGCCAACCTGGAGGATGCACGGCGGATGTATGGCGTGAATATGCCGGCAGGCACCAGGGAACGTGCGCCACTCATTGAGCGGAAAACCATTCAGCAATTGTGGGATGAAGTGTTGGTACCCGCTGGGATTGCCGGGCGCAATGAATGGATGGCAATCCTGCCATCATTGAATGGAGCCAGGGGCGATGGTGTTGCCCCATTTACGGAAATGGATATTTACACCACCCCAACCCTGGACAGATGGAACCAGATTGTAGATTCATTGAACCGGTTTGGCGAGCAGGGCAGGCAGAACACCCCACCGCCAGAACTACCACCGGCACCGAGAACGGAACGGCGCAGACCAGAGAACGCAGCCACCCGGCGGGCGTGGGATGCCATGACGGATGATGAGCGGTACTATGTGACCCACCATGACCAGCGCACCGGGATACCCAACGGGCGGGCTTTCCTGGAAGCAGTGTTGGACACCGACAAGAACGCCACCCTACCAGTGGTGGTATATGTGGACGGGCGCGGGCTTAAGTGGTGGAATGAGGGGGATGGAGATCAGCGCATACCCCACGAGGCAGGGGACAGAGTGATTGATGCGATTGCCGTTGCCATCCGGGATGAGACACCGGAGGGATACCGGCTGCATGACAGTGGTGATGAATTTGTAATGAGGTTTGCCACCCAGGAAGAAGCGGAGGCAGCCATAGCCAGAGTGCGGGAACGGATCAGGAACAGTGTAATTGAAGTGCAGTACACGGACGGAACCACCCGCTATTATAGGGGCGCAGACATAGCCTATGGAATAGGAGAGGCGGATTATGCAAACATTGGACGACCAGAAACCATCTACCGGGCAGCCGACACAGACCGAGCAGCCCGCAGAGAAGCAGGACCAACCGAGCGCAGAGGCGAAAAGCCAGCCGGTGTCGAAGAAGTCACCCAGCCGGACAGTGAAAGCTATACGGATTTGGATGCCGAAGCAGGGGCAAATGAAACCATTACCCCCAGCGGAGAGGACATTATCTACCGAATCGCAAGCACCTACGGGCTTTACTCAATCAACAACGACCTTACCCCCGTCAGAGGATTTACCCGGCATGTCTTAAATATCGTGCAGAAGTACGGCGGCGAGGCTGGCAAAGCCATCAAGAGTTGGGATGAGTTGATTGCATACGTAGACCAGCACGGCACCGCTATTCTGCGCCAGGCATTTGAAACACGCAGGCGGGCAAAGGAAGGGCAGGGCAACCTACCGGAACAGCCGGAACTTGTCCAAACAGCAGTAAGACGGTTCCAGGCACGGCAGGCGATTGGCAAGATATGGAGCGAGCAGCAGGGTGATTGGATTGCAAAGCCAGACCCGGAAACCATGCGCACCTTGTTTGTAGAGGATTTGTACAATGCTTTCAATGATGGCAGCCAGGACCCACAGGTAATCCGTGACCAGGTTGATGCAAGCGTGACCTTGATGGATGCTCATGCCGCAGTATGGGCGCGGCTGAATGGCAGGCAGGTTGTTGATTGGTGGAATGAGCAATTAGCGGGCTTTATGTCAAAAGATAATGCCATGCAATTGCTGAACGCAGAGCAGGCGAGTGATGCACTCCAGAGCAATGCCAGTGCATTTGCATACCGCCTGGAAGATGGGCGTATGTTGATTGCCGCCCTGGAAAGACCGGACGCCAGCACCATACCCCACGAGCTTGCGCATTTGTTTGTACAAGACCTGCCAGCGGAGGACGTGAGCCAATACACCCGGTGGCTGATGGATGAATACGGCGTGGAAGCTAGGTGGGATGGAGCAAGAAAGCGGTTTGTTACTGACCGGATGGACAACGTACCCGGACCGCTTGGCAGCCCCATGCCGGCTGATGAGTTTGTGAATGAAATGTTTGCCGTTGGGTTTGAAAAATACCTAGCGGAAGGGAAGGCACCGAGCGCAGGGCTGCGCGGTGTATTCCAAAAATTCAAGGCATGGTTGTTGCAGATATACCGCAACCTGAATACCGGTAAAATGCGGCGGATCAAATTG
>JAGVUS010000031.1 GCA_019136175.1 Chloroflexota bacterium
GCTTCTGCAGTCGCTTTTCCCATCCATGGACCTTTCAACATGGACTGGTTTATCCAGCCGGGATGTATCCCAGGGATGGACGGGGGAATTCCTCCACCGGGAACACATCCACCAGATCATACTGACGGGTGCCAAGCCCCAGCTTTTCGGCATATTCGACCACCTTGTAGGGGTCCTTCATGGGACCGTGCAGAGTCTGGAAGGGATGTCCATCCCGGTACCAGATTTCCATCGATGTGGGAACATTCTCCTCGATTAATTTCGTTTGACCGATCATATCGAGGGTTGCCTGTTCGAGAGCGACAATGTCATTGGATCCAAAGATGCCCGCATCCGGCAGGATGGGCATGCTGGTAAAGCCGAAACAATCGCAGACCGGCGTCATGTGGGCAGGGGTCATAATGCAGATGGATCTCCTCGGGATCGTGTTTGTCCTGGACAAGAGCTCCGTGCGGGCAGGCATCCAGGATTGCCTGTCGGATGGCAGGATCGGGACATCGTTCCTTGAACCAATACTGGTCAAAATGGTGAAGATCATGCATGGAACGGCGGGTCTCGCTGACCATACAGCCCAGTGCCAGGTTTTTAATCGCCGCACCATACCCACAGGAAGGGTGTCCCTTGGCATGGGCAAAATTGACCAGGAAAGTGGCATCCTGGATCATCCCGCCCACTTTCCACTCACGCATATTTTTAAAAGGAAATTCGTGGGTATAGTGATATCCATCCTTCAAACCGCTGAGTGGATAGACCGGGCAGCCCAGCACTTCCGTACTGTACCCGCGCCGTTCCGCTTCACGGACGTCCCAATCCAGATCCACCACAAACGGCTTGCCGCCGCCATCCTTCACCGCCTGGACAACCTTGCGGATGAAGACCGGGTGAGCAGTGGAATAGGAGAGATTGTTGCCGGTATGCATTTTGATGGCAACAATCTCATCCCGGACACGATCGCGCAATGCCAACCGGTCAATGATCAGATCGAGCTTGGCAGGGAGGGTTTCATTAGCTTCCAGGCGAGCCTGGCGGGGGGAACCCCAATAAACTGTGCTGGTCATGGGTCACCTCATCAAAATCAATGGGAATAATTGATTGTACCCGAAAAAGCAAGTCTTGCCATTCCCCTCCTGCATAGCAGACCCGCCCAGATGAACCACCCATCAATGTTTGATTGACAATTAACCCCCTTTACAAATCAAGCAGGTTTTAAGAATACGCCGGTTATTACTGCCACGGAAGGAGGTGCCCGGGAATTCTTTCAATTTGGTTTTCAGTTTAAGCCATAGACAAACACGGAGGATATTTCACATGGTTAAGAAAGGTTTTTGGACAATCATCTCGTTTGCATTGCTGATCATGCTTGCTTTCAGCCTAGTCCAACCAGCAACAGCAACCCCCACCGCACAGGAGAGTTTTCCGGGCGCAGACAAAGTGGAACCTGCCGTTCTGAATACCATTTCAGCGAATGGCGCGTCCGACTATGTTGTGGAAATGGCTGAAAAAGCAGACCTGAGCGCGGCATATGAAATTGAAGACTGGACCGAACGCGGCTGGTTTGTATATGACACTCTCAAGGAAACCGCCGCACGGACGCAGCAACCTGTGCTGGACGTTCTGGATGCGAGTGGAGTGGCATACCAGTCCTTCTTTGCCGGGAATGAAATTGCCGTCACCGGCGGGGACATCAATTCGCTTTCAGCGATTGCCGCTCTGCCTGGCGTTTCGCACATTCGCTACCCGCGCACCGTGTCAGTTGAACCGTTCAGCTTGAAAACTGCGGATGTGACCGTCCCCACCCCTGATGCCCTGGATTGGGGTATCAGCGATACCGGTGCGGATGACTTCTGGGCAACCTTTGGCATCCAGGGGGAAGGCATCCTGGTGGCGAACATTGATACCGGTGTGCAATGGAATCACCCCGCCCTGGATCAGGCGTTCAAATGCGGAACCAATCCTTCCGATCCGGATTGTTGGGCAGACCCATCCAATATCTGCGGCGGATCCGCCTGCGACAACAACGGACACGGTTCCCATACGATGGGCACAATGGTCGGCGATGACGATCCGACCCTGACCTACCAGGTGGGCATGGCTCCCAACGCCCAGTGGATTGCCTGCAAGGGCTGCGAAACCAATTCCTGCTCCGACACCGCCCTGAACGGCTGTGCAGATTGGATCCTGGCTCCTGGCGGTGATGTTGCCAACCGTCCCCACATTGTCAATAACTCCTGGGGCGGCGGCGGTGGTGACAACTGGTACCTACCCAAAGTGAATGCCTGGCGGGCAGCCGGTATCTTCCCGGCGTTCTCGGCTGGCAACAGCGGACCCACCTGCGGTACAATTGGCTCCCCTGGCGACTACCAGGAATCCTTTGCCACAGCCAACCACATGAGCAGCCGGGATATTGCAAGCTCCTCCAGCAGGGGTGCATCCACATTTGGACATGACCCCTACACCAAGCCGAATATTTCGGCTCCGGGTACAAGCATTTGTTCCTCGGTGCCAACCAACTCGTGGAACTGTGGATACAGCGGCACGTCCATGGCATCCCCGCACTCAGCAGGAGCCGTGGCGCTGTTGTGGTCCTGCAACCCCAGCCTGATTGGCGATATGACCGCCACCTTTGAACTTCTGCAGGATACCGCGGATACACCGGCTGCAGGCAACTGCGGTG
>JAGVUS010000034.1 GCA_019136175.1 Chloroflexota bacterium
ATCAACGGCATCTCCATTTCCTGCATCAGGGAGAGGGCGTGATGTTCCTCCAGCCGGGCTTCCAGCAGTGGGCGCAGCCGTAAAGGAACTTCTGCGTCCGCGGCTGCGTAGGGAGCAGCTCGGTCGATGGATATTTCCGCCATGCTGACCTGGGATTTCCCTTTCCCAATCAATTCTTCGATATGCGTCATGGAAATACCCAGGTAGTCGTATGCCATGTCCTTCAATCCCAGGCTATGGGATGAAGGGTCAATCAGCCATTCGGCGATCATGGTATCAAACGACAAGGGTGTGACGTCCAAGCCGTGGCGGGCAAGGATAAGGACATCATATTTCAGGTTATGCCCCACCTTTTCAATGGCGGGGTTCATCAGCGGACCGCTGAGAGCGGAAACCACTTCCTGCAAGGGAAGCTGGGATTTGCCAGTCTGATGCCCGATGGGGATGTAGTATCCATCTCCCGGTGCCACTGCCAGGGAAATGCCAACCAGTTCCGCCAGCATGGGGTCTGTGGATGTGGTTTCCGTATCCAGGGCAATTTGGGAAGCATGTTTCAGCAGATCCGCCAGTTGTGCCAGCTCATCCCGGGTTTGAACAATATGCGTGACAAGATCTCCAGCCTGGGCGGCATGACCCACACGGCGGATTTCCTCACCAAACAGAGAAAGCTGCTGCAAAGGTTCCTGCCTGGCAGGCTGTAATTTATGCAGTCTCCCAACCAGCGTGCGGAATTCCAGTTCCTGGAATATCTTTTCCGCAGCTGCCAGGTTCAGGTGGGCGGTGTTTGCCTGTTCCAGGTCGAGGGAAATGGAAATGTCCGTGCGGATTTGAGCCAGGTCCCTGCTCATGTAGGCGGACTCACGTCCTGATTCCAGCCTGGTTCGCACACGGGCGGGAACCTCATCCAGGTGATTGTAGATATCATCCAACGTCTGGAATTGTGCCAGCAGTGAAATGGCAGTTTTCTCTCCCACACCCGGCACACCCGGGATGTTGTCGGATTGATCACCCACCAGTGCTTTGTAATCCACCACCTGCTCCGGGCGAATGCCCAGGGATGCAACCACATCCTCCGGCTTGAAGTCCCTTGCTTCTGCAAGTCGGCTGCCCGCCAGGTTCACCCAGATGCGCTCCGTGACAAGTTGCAGCAGATCGCGGTCCCCCGTGATAATTTTGACTGCCAGCCCGCGGGCGGCTGCCTGGATGGCTACCGTACCCAATACGTCATCCGCTTCTGCGCCTTCCTTTTCCAACCGGGGGATATGGAATGCGTCCACCATCTGGCGGATGCGTTCCACCTGCGGTCGCAGATCATCCGGCATCTTGGCGCGGGTGGCTTTGTAATCCGGGAACACGTCATTCCGAAACGTCTTGCCGGTATCAAACGCAACCGCCAGGTATTCCGGGCGATCCTGTTCGAGGATGCGCAGCAACACGGAGGCAAAGCCGAAAACGCCCGCCGTGGGTTCACCATTGCGGGTTTGCAGTCGCTCTGCACCGCCCATGGTAAGAGCAAAATAGGTGCGATAGGCAAGAGCATGCCCATCAATCAGGTATAGTACAGGTGGCATGGCAGGTTTCCGTTGAAATTCATTGTGAGGATAATCCCTGGCGGCGGCGGGTTTCCTGCAGGAAGTCCCGCAACAGATCACCTGCGGGGGGTTGGGATCCGCTGATCACCAGGTAGCCCGGTGCCCAAAAGTCACCGGAGGGATTTTGTTCCTTGTAGGTGGAATTGAAACCAAAAATGCGTTGCGAGGTTTGCTGCCGCAGGACGCGCATGATATTTCCAGGCGAAACCGAAGGCGCAACCCGCACGGTGCATTGGAAATAATCAGGTCGGGTGGCAATGCCATCCAGCCGCCAGCCATATGCCAGGCAGATTTCGGGTGTCCAGCGGGAAAGCTGGGCAGCCAGGTCACCGGTGAGGTAATGCGAAGGCAGGCGCGGCACAAAAATACACGTGTACAGGATATAGCTTAAACCTGGCACTGCCGGGTCCATTTCTTCCAGGGAACGCGGCACAGGAGGAGTGAACCGGTGGCTGCCCTCCGGCTGTTCGGGAAGGGGGATACCCGCGTCAAGAACCGGTTCCTCGAACTCGTCCATTGTTCCCGGGGCTTGCAAATGTGGGCGGGTATCGTCTTCCTTTTGAGCAGGTTCTGCAGGCAGTGGCTCGTCGCCGAACCATTCCAGCAATCCATCCGGGTCAGGTGGGGGGACTTCTCCCAGCATGCGCGCAAGTGCAGCCAATGCCTCGGGATCCACAGGTTCATCGGTCCAATTTCCATCTTCACCCTGCTCTGTGTCCACAACTTCCATATCGGGAACCGCAGACTGGATGGGCGGGGGCGGGGCTGCAGGTGCAGGGGCAGGGGCGGGCTGTTCGGAAAGTGCGCGGGCAAGCTGTACAGCCTGGGAACGAATGCGGGTGAGTGGAACCGTGACATCATATACCAGCGCCAGGGCAACACCATCTGCCATCGGCTTGGCATATAACAGGTATTCCCCCCCATCTGTTTCGAGCCGGGCAAACCGGGCGATCTCCCGCCGCGGGTCCTTTTCCAGGGAACGGGTGAGTATGGCGGATACCTCACGGGCACCTGCCTGTGCCAGTTGACCAGAGTATGCCCACATCTCCCCTTTGCGCGTGATTAATGCTGCCTGGGCGGAGGATTCGAGCAGCAGCCGGGTCAGGCGTTGGGCGGCAAGGTTGACGTCTTCCATCCAGGGGGGCATCCGTGCGGGTTGGGCAGTTTCCTCCACCTGTGCAGTCGCAGACATATGAAGCAGCCGATCCACAATTGCCAACAGGTCAGGCAGGTAGAAAGGCTTGTTCAGGTAGGCATGCGGCTTTAATCCGGCGATGGAGGGGTGGTCTGGATTGTTGGCAGGGGGGATGATTATCAGCTTGAGGGCAGGATCATTTTTTGTCACCTGCCTGCCAAATGTGACAAAAGCAGCCGGGTCCCGTTCCACGTCCAGGATCATCAGGTCAAAGTGAATAATTCCCAAAGCAGACTGGGCTTCCTGCCAGGATTGCACCAGCCGAATCCGGTAGCTGCCGCTTTCTTCCAGGCTGAGTCGCAGCAATTCGCCAAAGGCGGGGTGAGGACTGACAATCAGGATATCTTTTCCCACATCAATAGTCTATCATGCAGAAGAATGAGAGGCAAGCAAAAAAGGAAACGGATTGGATAAAACAGGTTCAGGCGTCCAGTTGCCGTTCACCCAGCAGAAACCAATGCCCTTTGCGGTCACTGGCGGATTCGGGGGCGCGGTCATAATAAATGTCGTAAATGGCACCGTTCTCCACCTGGACGCGAAAATAGTACCGCCCCACCCCCCACGAGCCGCGCCGGGATGCAGTTTCTGCATGGGCGGGAGCCATGTTGCGTGCCATGCGACCCCTGCGGCGAAAGTCCACCCACTCGGCAAGAACAATGACGACGGAATAAGATTCGCCCTGCCAGATGAATCCGCTGGGACAGGCTGGTTTTTTCTCCAGGCTGGAAGGCGTCTCAAACCAGACTTCAATCGGTTCATCAATAAAGTGAAATGGTACGGTATCCTGGGGTTGCATGGTTGATTCATATTATACTCTTTCCCGAACTTCCATTTTCACAGGATTGGGATGCCAATTCCGTGCCATGTCTCTGGTCCATTGACTCGGGGTTCAGCCTATCAATTGTGTAAATTGCTTCAGCTTGACACAATTTCAGGGCTGTGCTAAAGTATTACAATCGTTTCGTTAAGATTCACTTCCCAAATCACCTTGCGTAAGGGGTGTTGCTTTGACAAAATCAAGAACTCAAATGATGGTGGATCGTTTGCGGGAGCTGCAGGCTTCATCGCCTGATATTGAAGCTTCTGCGATCGTCAGCGTGGATGGTTTGACCATTGCCTCCGCGCTTCCTCAGGGCGTGGAAGAAGACCGTGTTTCGGCAATGTCTGCGGCAATGCTCTCGCTGGGCGAGCGAATTGCTGGCGAGTTGGGACGCGGATCCCTCGAACAGGTTTACATCAAGGGGCAGAAGGGTTACGTTGTCCTGATGTCGGTTGGCGAGGAAGCTGTTTTAACCGCCCTGGCGCGCGAGCAAGCCAAGCTGGGCTTGATCTTCCTGGATATGCGCCGCGCAGCCGAAGATTTGACCCGCCTGATCTAAGGGAGAGTCGCATGGAACCCATTCCAAAGAGCGGTTTATATTATCCAAATAAAATTGCCCGTCTCTCCATCCTTGCATTGGAAGATGTGATGGGTAAAAACGGGTTGAACGCGATCCTCAACCTGGCAAGTCTGCCTCACCTGATCGATAATTATCCCCCTTCCAACCTGGAAAAGGAATTTGACTTTGCTGATTTTTCCGCCATCCAGGGCGCATTGGAGGAAATGTACGGTCCCCGCGGCGGTCGGGGGTTGGCGCTGCGGCAGGGCAGGGCGGCATTTGATGATGGACTGAGGAATTTTGGTGCCCTTGCAGGGGTGGGGGACCTGGCGTTTAAGGTCCTGCCACTTTCGGCAAAATTAAAAATCGGGCTGCCCGCCATGGCGCGCATCTTTACCCAGACCAGTGATCAGTTGAGCACGGTGGAAGAAAAGGATGACCATTACGTGTACACCATCCACCGCTGCCCCTGTTGCCACGGACGGCATACCGACAAACCCTGCTGCTTCATCGCGGCTGGTTTGCTGCAGGCAGGTCTCAAGTGGGTTTCCGGTGGTCTGGAATTCCGCGTGAATGAATCCAAATGTATTGCTGTTGGCGATACAGTTTGCGAATTTATTGTCTTTAAAGATCCAATTCACTAAGGCGTGATCCGCCCATGACTGTTGATGCAAAGCCAACCCTGTTGATTGTTGAGGATGACCTTGACATCATGGAAATGCTTACGGCTTTTTTCCGTGTGCAGGGGTATGAGGTGGTGACGGTCAACTGGGGTGAGGATGCCCTCCGCACCTGTCTTGCCAGCCCGCCGGATCTGGTTATCCTTGATATCCGCCTGCCGGATATCGACGGATTTGAGGTGGCACGGCAGCTGCGCGCCAACCGCCGGACCCGGGAAATCCCCATCATCTTTCTGACGGAAAAACGGGAACGCGTCGATCGGCTACATGGGCTGGAGCTTCATGCTGAGGATTACATTACCAAGCCATTTGACGTCCAGGAACTGCGTTTGCGGGTGCGTAATACCCTGCAACGGGCAAAACGCGCCCCCCTAACCAACCCGGTCACCGGGCTGCCCGAAGGCGACCTGACAAATGAGCAACTGGAAGCCTACCTGGAGTCGGATCAAATTGCCCTGTTGGTGATCAGCCTGGGCAATTTGGACCGCTTCCGTGAAGTCTATGGCATTGTTGCATCCGATGACCTTGTCCGGGCGGTTGCATTGATGATCCAGGGTTCCTTGCAGGAACTGGGCACCCAGTCCGACTTTCTCGGGCACATCACCAACACAACCTTCCTGGTTGCAACCCGTGCCACCAATACACTGGCGCTGCAGGAACGGATTCGCTCACGCTTGCAGGCATCTTTTAATTATTTTTACAGCAGCCAGGACCGGGAATCCGGCACTTTTCAACAGGAAGGACTGGGGGTGCAGATCACGGAGATCCGGAAACCAGCGCAGTCTTATCGCTCCATGGATGAATTGAAAGGGAAGCTCCGCACATTGGCGGGGTAAGATGTGTTGAAAACGACCATCATCATTCCCACATACAACGAGGCGGATAACCTCGCCAGGCTGGTGCCCCTCTTATTAAATCTACCTGTACCGGATTTAAACATCCTGGTGGTGGATGATGGCAGCCCGGATGGAACCGGCGACCTGGCGGAAGCATTAAGCGTGGAGTGGAATGGGCGGGTGCGCGTCATTCACCGCCCCGGAAAACAAGGCTTGGGAACCGCCTATATTCAGGGGTTTCGGGAATGTCTTGCGCATGGCGAGGAAGCCATCGGGCAGATGGATGCCGATTTTTCCCATCCACCGGAAAAAATCCTGGAATTACTGGAAACGCTTAAATCCTGCGACATTGCAATCGGATCCCGCTATGTGCCGGGCGGCAGCCTGGACGTCAATTGGCCTGCCTGGAGGAAAGTGCTCTCCGGGTTTGGAAATTTTTATGCCCGTACCATCCTGGGTCTCCCCATCCGGGATGTGACGGGCGGGTTTCGCCTCTGGAGGAGGGAAACCCTGGCGGCATTGCCGTTGAACCGGGTTCGGTCCAATGGCTATGTCTTCCAGGTGGAGATGGCATATCTTGCCCACCGATTGGGGTTTTCATTCAGGGAAATTCCGATATATTTTGCCGAGCGGCAGCATGGAAAATCCAAAATGTCTTTCCGCATCCAGGCGGAGGCTGCATTGCGGGTCTGGTTGTTGCCGGGTCGCTATCGCGATCTGCGTCCGGTTAAATAGCAGATAAAGATCACGTTCTCCAGGTTCATTGCTATTCCATCAGGTAGGCAAGAATTGCCCGCCTGATAAATATGGCAGTATCGTTTGATTCCCGGAATCTGGTAAATATTATCCCGCCAGGTAGGCGGAGGTCAGACTGTTCCACTCATCCAGGCTGAGGGTTTCAGCACGCCGCTGTGGGTCAATTCCGGCAGTGTTCAGCAGTGTGGCTGTGCGGTCACCCTTCCAACCCAACCCCGAGGATAGGGAATTCCGCAGGGTTTTGCGCTTCTGACCAAAACCGGCTTTTGCCAGTAGAAAGAAGGCGTCCAGTTGGGCAGGGAGAATGCGCGGTTCGGCATACAAATCAATCTTTAGGACTGCAGAATCCACCTTGGGAGGCGGGTAAAATGCACCCGCCGGGATGCGCGCTGCCAGGGAAGGATGACCATACACCTGAACGCTCAATGCCAGCAGACTTAGATCGCCGGGATCCGCGCAGATCCGAAGTGCCACCTCGCGCTGAATGGTCAACACCATCCGGCTGGGATGGATGGATGCTTCCAGCAGGTGGCGGATCAGGGCGGAGGTGATGTAGTATGGAATATTGGCTGCCACAATGTAACCGGAACGGCGCATCAAGTCAGCCGGGTTTAACTCCAGCATATCACCGGGGACAATTTCCACGTTGGGTTGCGGTGCCAGCACTTCCTCCAGGATGGGCAGCAGGTGACGGTCCAGCTCCACTGCAACCACCCGGGCAGCCAGCTGAGCCAGGACGCGGGTCAGGCTGCCCAATCCGGCGCCAATTTCCAGTACCTCGTCCTCAGGTTGAATCTCTGCGGCTTCCGCCACGCGGCGCAGCGCGCCCTGATCCAGCAGAAAATTCTGTCCCAGGCTTTTTTGCGGGGAAAGATGGTGCGCCCGCAGCAAACCGGGTACATCGAGTGGAGGTAAGTTTAAGGCAGGATCCATAAAATGTTCGCTGGAACAGGTGTCAACCAGTACACGGTCACATAACTGTGCCATTCCCGGTAATCTTCATCAGTGTACCCCAGGTCAATCCAGTGGCGGTCGGGAAACCCGCCGCCAACATCCTCAATGGTACCCACACCATAACCCGGAACAAGCATTTGCTGCCCGACCATGGAGCGAAACCACTTCAGGCGGACAGCGATTACGCCATTTCGCAGCGTGGTGCCGCTGGCAGTTGTGTAGGAACAGGTGCCGTTTTCGCAGGGATGGTAGGAGGTGGCATAAACATTGACTGCGCGCCAGTATTCAAATGTGCCTTCCGATGTGGTGATGGTGCGGACAACGATCTTTGTGCCATATGCCACCGTTTGCGTGGTTGGCTGACGGGCAACCCACTCGGCTTCGGTTTCCCGGGAGACTTCCTGCCCGTCTTCATACCGCACGCGCACACGGGTTGCCAGGATGCCCGGCTGTCCAGCCTCAACCACCCGGCGTTGATCGAGTTCCAATTCGTCATCGGCAACATAAGAAACTTCATATGGGATGGCAGCCTGCTCCAGCAGAATTTCCTCACGAATCCGCACCACCTTGATGAAACCATCTGCTGGAAGGGGTTCATTTTCTGCCGGGACGGACTGATCCAATCCCTGCAATGCGATCCCTCCATCTGCCAAAGCCTGCCCAACTGTTTGGGCAGCCGAATAAATCAGGGTTTCCACACCGTCCGCCTGGACGCGAATCGGCACGGCTCGCCGCAGGGTCACTTCCAGCGGGGCAGTCAGGACGCGCTTGCCCCCATCTTCGAATAGCGTGATCGGGATTGCCTTCCGGACCTGCACCACAAGGGAAGATTCCCGCGGCAGGACGGTATTGGCAGAAATGATTTCTCCATTGAGGAGGATGCGGTCTTCCGGGTAGAGAGTCATACCCGCTGTAGTCAGCAGGTTCCCGATCATGCGTTCCGGCGTGTTAAAGGTTTGCTGATTCCCGCCAGGCTCCGCCTGGATCAAGATCATACGGGCGCGTTCCACTTGGATGGATGTGGGTCCAAACCCCAGCCATTGCCCGGGTGGCGGGCTAACATGGTCATTTTCAGTGATGTTGATTTTTGCATCCCGCAGCACACCACCCACGGTTAACGCAGAGGATTGAACAAGGCGCGTTTCACCATCCACCTGGACAGGTATGGTTTGCCTCAGGCTGAGAATCACCAGTACTGCTCCCAGCAGGACCATTCCCAGTGCGAGCAGGGAGAGCTTTTTGGAGGTCATATGCTCCATTATAACGAAAAAAACTTTCTCAGCAGCCCGCCTTTTTCCCCAGTGATGCCAGGTAGATGGCGAACTGTTCCACACCATCAATACCCAAAAACGCATTAACGGCATCATCATCAAAGGCGGCAATTGCACAAACGCCGCAGCCAATCGGCTCGGCTGCCAGGTACAGGTTCTGGCAGATATGACCGGCATCCAGGTGCAGGTAGCGGTAACCGCGTTCCAGGTACCGCCAATACATCCGCTCTACAACCGCCACCCAAATAAATGTAACTGCGCTTGTCTGCACCTGTTGCTGTTTAAGGCAAGCCTGGGTCAGTTCCTGGTTGACCTCTGCATCAAGCCGAACGGGAAGCAGGGCATGTTCCAGGGCAACATAGCGGTATAAACCAGGGGTCAGCGTTTCCACCCGGTTGATTAACAGATATGTTTCAAAGGCATGCCGCGCCCCAGCGGAAGGCACGGTCCGCAGTGTTACCGGGCGATGGGTCACTTCCTTTACTCCCTGGGTGAGCCAGAGCAGGGCGGATAATTCCTCCAGGGTGAGGGGCGTGTCCGAATAGTTCCGGACACTGGTGCGCTTCTCAATGGCAGCCCTCAGGTCATGGGCGGGAAAATTGAGATCCACCGCTTCCGGCAGGGGGACCAGGGATGCATCCATCGGGTAGTTGGTTTCCAGCGGAGGTTGTGGAATACCCTGCCGTTGGGGGGATTCGCCCATCTCGCTGTAACGGGTGCGGCGCATAAATTCCTTGCCAATATTGTCAGACATGGAAACCTCCTTGGGATCAATCAGATATGGAAATTGTATCAGGAAATCCGGCGGCGGATGGCGCTTGCCAGCCTGCCTGCTTGCGGTTCCCGCAACAGGAGCAGGAGAAGAATATACACGAATCCACCTATGGCAATGCCGCCCAATGCGGTCAGCCAGGTGGGTAGTGCGGGAGTATAGCGCAGCCAGATGACAAGCATGGCAGCCATACCTCCTGCAGAAAGGCAGGACCGCAGCATACTTCCACCAATCAAACGGGTTTCCAATCCGTTCAACCGGCGGCGCATCAACAGGAGCAGGATCAGCATTTCCAGGGTTGTGGCAAGTACATTTGCCAGCGCCAAACCGCCGTGGGGCATCCAGCCAATTCGTTCGAACCAGGCAGAGAAGAGAAAACTGAAAGCCAGGTTCAGGCTCATGGCAGCAGCACCGATCAATACGGGGGTGCGGGTGTTATGCAGGGCATAAAACGCCCGGCTGACAATTTCGACAACCGAGTGTGCAGGCAGTCCGGCTGCATACCAAAGAAGTGCCCAGGCAACCATTTCCGTCGATCGGCTGGTGAACTCGCCCCGCTCGTAAAGAAACTGGATCAGCGGTTCGCGCAGCAGGATCAACCCCACCGCGGCCGGGAGTGCCAGCAACAACGCCCCGCGCAGGGCTCCTGCCAGGCTGGAACGCAGCTCATCCAGCTTCCCCAGCGCTGCCTGTGCGGAAAAGGTGGGCATGGCGGCAATCGCCAGGGATTGGGCAATTGCCGCCTGCGGCATCAGCATCAGGGCGAACGCCAGCGATATGGCTGAGGCGGAACCTTCCGGGAGACTGAGGGCAATGATCGTATTAACAATAAAATTGATTTGCACAATGGCTACGCCAAAGATGCGTGGCCCCATCAGTCGGGCAACCTCACGCACCTCTGCCATTTTAAGACCCAGCGTACGGGTGTAACTGCCGTGCAGGCGTGCCAGCCGGGGCAGTTGAACTGCCATGTGCAGCCCCGCACCAATCACTGTACCCCACGCCAGGCGATTAATTCCCCAGGAAGCGGGCAGGACTAAAACCCCGATGATTATCCCAATGGAATACATTGCTGGTGCCAGCGCGGGGATCCAGAAAATTTGGTGGGCATTCAGGACGCCCATTACCAGTCCGCTGATGCCAAACAGGACAACCGTTGGCAGCATGATGCGCAGCAACTGGATGGTCAGTGCTTCCTGCCCGACGGAAAGGTCTGGCGCAAGGACAAACAAACCGTGCCGGACAATAACGGGGGCAAATACTGCAGCCAGTGCGCTGATTAATGTCAGGGTGATGAGCAGCAGGTTGGCAACGGATGAGGCGAGTTTCCAGGCGGATTCGCGCTTCTCGTGTGCCAGCAAGCCGGTAAATGTAGGAATAAATGC
>JAGVUS010000296.1 GCA_019136175.1 Chloroflexota bacterium
GACCTGTATATTGATGCGCTGGTATTTGAGAATCAGCCGATTAATCCTGGATGGGGGCAAAAAACGAAAGAATAATTCCGTCAGGATCCTGCAGCCGGATGATTCGGTGACCCCAGGGGTAATCGGTCGGCTCCTGTACAATTTTCAAGCCGCGGTCCAGGCACATCTGGTGGAAATCCAGCATGTTTTCCACTTCAATGAGCAGGCTGCCCCCGGCGGGTTTCTCAGGCTTTTTGCCCGGAACTGGCGCAAGAACCTCAATCATTCCTGCCCCCGCAATGAAGACTGTACCGCGGTCAGCGGGACCAAAGTCCCAGTCATGATCGATTGCCAGTCCCAATCCATCCCGGTAGAAGGCAACCGAGTCGGCATAATTTTTTGCTGTGAACAAGAAACGGAATTGACCTTTTGGTAAGACCATGCTGCACCTGCCTTTTGCTAATCTTGTGCCGGGTTCAGGATGGAACCCGGGAATTGCATTATACACCTTCCTGCAAGGATGGTTCCTGGCAGGGTGAATTAATGACGGAAGTGACGGGTGCCGGTGAAGACCATCGCCATCCCATGTTCATCCGCCAGCGCAATGGACTCGGAATCCCGCACCGATCCGCCGGGCTGGACAATCGCGGTGATTCCGGCTTTGGCTGCCTCTTCCACCGAATCTGGGAAGGGGAAAAAGGCATCCGATGCCATCACCGCCCCGATGGATCGTTCACCTGCCCGCTGTGCAGCAATGCGCACACAATCCACCCGGTTTGGCTGACCGCCTCCAATTCCCACGGTTGCCTCGTTGATGGCAAAGACAATGGCATTCGACTTGACATGCTGGCAGGCTTTCCAGGCAAATCTCAGGGCGCGCAATTCTGCGCGGGTTGTCTCCCGCCGGGTGACGTTTTTCCATTCCGCGTCAGCCGGATCCCCCATATCCACAGCCTGACGCAGCAGCCCCCGGTTGATGGACCGGAATTCATGCACAGGTTCCACCTTCAGGTCTGGCATGGTGACCAGCCGCAGGTTTTTCTTCCGCGAGAAAATCTCCAGGGCGGTGGCGGAGAACCCGGGGGCGATGACGCATTCCACAAATAATTCTGCAATGGCAATGGCGGTGGCTTCGTCCACCGGCTGGTTGGCAGCAATGACACCCCCAAATGCTGAGACCGGATCGCTTGCCAGTGCTGCCTGGTAGGCATCTGCAAGCCGGTCTGCAGAGGCAATCCCGCACGGGGAAAGGTGTTTGACAATTGCAATCGACGGACGCTCAAAGCTGACCGCGGCGCGCCAGGCAGCATCCAGGTCCAGGAGGTTGTTATAGGATAATTCCTTGCCCTGCAGCACCTGCCCTCCCAGCGGACCTTCGCCGGGCTGGTATGCCAGCAGTTCTGCGCATTGATGTGGGTTTTCACCATACCGCAGGCGCTGCACCGGAAATAATTCCAGTGTTTCTACTGCGCCTTTAGAAAGATATGCAGAGATTGCCGCATCATAATGTGCCGTCTGGCGGAAACCCTTGATCGCCAGGGTTCGGCGCATTTCCGGGGAGAGTCCGCCCGCCTGGAGTGCCTGCAGAACCGCCGGGTAGTCCGTTGGGTCGCAGACGAGTGCCACGCGTTCGTGGTTTTTGGCGGCAGCCCGGATCAGCGTAACGCCGCCAATATCAATGTTCTCAATTGCTTCCGCCAACGTAACATCCGGGTGGGCAATGGTTGCTTCAAAGGGATACAAATTGACAGCCACCAGGTCGATGTAATCCCACCCATGGTCTGCCAGGTCTGCCTGGTCGGCGGCAGTGGGGCGCGCCAGCAAACCACTGTGAATGGCAGGGTGGAGCGTTTTCACGCGTCCCCCCAGCACTTCAGGGGAACCGGTGTAATCAGCCACATCGCGGACCGGGATGTGGCTTTCCCGCAACATGCGGGCGGTTCCGCCGGATGCGAGCAAGTCCCAGCCGAGAGCGGAAAGCCCGCGGGCAAATTCAACCAGACCGGTTTTATCGTGAACAGAGAGAATAGCTTTTGGCATGGTGGGAGAACCTTTCCTGGATATTGGTTTAAGTGATCAGCCTGTATAGCGTTTCCACGTACAGGCGGTGTTCCACTGCGTGAATGCGGCTGGTAAAGTGGTCCAGTGTGTCACCCGGCTGGAAGGCAACCGTTTCCTGTGCCAGAACGGGTCCGGAATCGATGCCCTCATCCGGCACCAGGTGAACCATGACACCGCTGTGGTCAATTTTCCCGGCTTGCCAGGCTTGGTAGGCTCGCTCGATTGCTTCCACGCCGGGGAAAGTGCCGGGTAATGCCGGGTGGATGTTCATGACCCGCCCGGGAAACTGGCTGAGAAAGGACATGGACAGGAGGCGCATCCAACCCGCCAGTACCACCCAATCGGGTGCATATTCCAGGACTGCCTCTGCCAGGGACCGGTCATAGGCAAGGCGATCCATTTCCCTGGGTTTTGGAAAGGCAATGGCAGGCACCCCAGCCTGGCGGGCGCGTTCCAGCCCGGGTGCGCTGCCCCGGTTGGAAAATACCGCAGTCACCCGGGCTGGCAGGACTGCATCACGGCAGGCATCCAAAATTGCTTGCAGGTTGGTGCCTTCCCCTGAGATGAGAACCACCAGGCGGGCGGGCAGGGTCATTGCAGCACCACCTTTCGCTCACCGGCAGCCAGTTCGCCGATTACCCAGGTTTCCTCGGGCAGACCGGCTTGTAGTTCCGCCATCCGGTCGGGTGGGACGACAACCACCATCCCGATCCCCATATTGAATACCCGGTACATTTCCTCCTGCTGGATGTTTCCCCGGCATTGAATAAACTGGAATAGTGCAGGAACCTGCCATCTGCTGGTATGAATGTGTGCCTGCAATCCTTCCGGCAGGATGCGGGGAATGTTCTCAAGAAATCCCCCGCCCGTCAGGTGCGCCAGTGCCCGGATGGGAGAATCAGGCTTCTCAATCCATCCAATGAGCAATTCCAGGTAGCTGCGATGGGGTGCCAGCAGGGCATCCCCCAGGCTGTGTCCCAATTCGGGGCGAAAGGCTTCCAGGTCTTCCCCGGAGATGATCCGGCGGATGAGGGAATAGCCGTTGGTGTGAGGTCCGCTGGAGCGTATCCCTAGCAGTAGATCCCCGGGTTGTAAATCGGTTCGGGGCAGGATGTGCTCCTGTTCCACCACCCCTATGATGGTACCTGCAAGATCAAACTCGCCCGGCAGGTAAACACCGGGCATTTCGGCAGTCTCTCCTCCCAGCAGTGGAATGCCAGCAGCCCGGCAGGCTTCCGACAACCCGCCAACCACGCTGGCAACCACCTGCGGATCAATCCGGGCGCTGGCAAAGTAATCCAGGAAAAAGAGCGGGCGTGCACCCTGCACCAGGATGTCGTTGATGCAGTGATTCACCAAATCTTTGCCGATACTGTCATACCGTCCCAATTGTGCCGCCAGCTTGACTTTGGTTCCCACCCCATCCGTGGAAGCAACCAGCACTGGATGTCGGCTGTTTTTCAGGGCGGAGATGTCCAGCAGCCCGCCAAACGCGCCGATTCCCGCCAGCACGGCAGGGGTGTAGGTGGAGCGTACAGACTGGCTCATCAGTGAGACTGCCCGGTTTCCGGCATCAATGCTGACACCGGCAGCTGCATATGCCGATCCGGTGTGTTGGGAGCGCGCATGGAGGGCAATATCGTGCCGGTACTGCATGCCATCAAAAGTGATTTTGGACACAAGTTCGTAGGCGGTATTTACTGCGGCAGGCAGGTCATCCGCCAGGCAGGTCACACCCACCACACGCCCTCCCGCAGTACGGATTTCCCCGTCCACGCAGGATGTCCCGGCATGAAAAATTACGCTGTTGTCCATGTGAACATCCAGTCCGTGAATGGGGCTGCCAATCCGGGCGTGCTCCGGGTAGCCCGGGGCTGCCAACACAATACAGGCGGCTGCTCCCGGCTTCCAAAAAACCTGGAGATCATCAAGACTGCCCCGGGTGCAGGCTTCCAGTACATCCAGCAGGTCGGTTTCCAGCAGTGGCAGAAGCACCTGGGTCTCCGGGTCACCAAACCGGGCATTGAATTCCAAAACCCTGGGTCCTTCGGGGGTTAGAATCAGCCCGGCATACAGAACGCCCTGGAATGGCAGACCTTCTGCAAGCAGACCATTCACCGCGGGCTGCAGGATGGTTTCCAATATACACGCTTCCAGTTCCGGTGTGTATCCAGGTGCAGGTGCAATTGCGCCCATCCCGCCCGTGTTTGGACCGAGGTCGCCGTCCAACAGGCGCTTGTGATCCTGGGCGGCTGGCATGGGGACAATGTGTGCACCATCACAAAAAGCCAGCAGGGAAATTTCCTCTCCTGCCAGCCGTTCTTCGATGACAATCTCCCTGCCCGCTTCTCCAATCACACCCTCCACCATCAGGCGGTTCAACGCGGCATGAGCTTCCGCCATGCTGCCGGGGATGAAAACACCTTTGCCTGCCGCCAGCCCGGAAGCCTTGATGACCACGGGATGGGCAACATGATCAAGATAGGCATGGGCTTCAGCAACTTGATTGAAGATGGCGTACCTGGCGGTGGGAATGGCATGCCGCGCCATGAAATCCTTGGCAAAACTTTTGGATGTTTCAATCTGCGCAGCTGCGCGGGATGGACCAAACACGGCAATGCCTGCCTGCCGCAGGGCATCACTCAACCCGGCTTCCAGGGCGGCTTCGGGACCGATGACAACCAGGTCCACCCGTTCGCGTTGTGCATAACCCACCAGGTCATCCACTGCCATAGCCGGAATGGGAATGTTGTCCGCATGAAGGGCGGTGCCGGGGTTGCCCGGCGCGCAGATGAGCCTGCCCAGCCTGGGGCTCTGGGAGATTTTCCATGCCAGGGCATGCTCCCGTCCGCCCGAGCCAACCACCAGGACAGTCAAACGCTCTGTTTTCATGCAGGCTCTCCTTCAGGTTTCTCAAAACCTGTTTTTGCAACATGGGCATCCACGGGAAACGGGTATTGCCCGGTAAAACAGGCGTTGCAATATCCATTGCTTCGCCCAATGGCATTCATCATTCCCTCCAGGGAAAGATAAGCCAGTGAATCCGCACCGCTGAACCGGCGGATTTCCTCCAGGCTGTGGCGGTGGGCAGCCAGTTCCTCGTAGGTACCCATGTCCACTCCCATGAAACAGGGGTGGCGGATGGGCGGGCAGGTGATGCGCAGGTGAACCTCCCGCGCCCCGGCATCCTGCAGTAATTTCACCAGCGGGCGGGTTGTGTTTCCCCGGACAATGGAATCATCAATCACCACCACGCGTTGATTGAGAATATTCTCATTGATCACGTTGTATTTCAATGTGACGCCCATTTTTCGCAGCGAATCGGTCGGTTCGATAAATGTCCGCCCAATGTAGCGGTTTTTGATAAAGCCATCGTTGTAGGGGATGCCGGATTGGCGGGCATAACCGATGGCAGCCGGGATGGAGGAATCAGGCACGGGAATCACCACATCGGCAGGTACGGCTGCCTCCCGGGCAAGCTGCTCGCCCAGCCGCTGGCGCACCTGGTGAACCGACTGTCCATCCCAAAAGGAATCGGGACGGGAAAAATAGATATGCTCAAACGTGCAAAGGGCGGTTTCACTGGCGGGCGGGATTGCCTGTGCCACGCGCAGGGCTGTATCGGTGAGCATGATGATCTCACCAGGCTTGACTTCCCGGATTGCCTGGCAGCCCAGGGTTCGAAGCGCCCCCGATTCCGAGGCAACGGCATGCCCGCCATTGGGGAGCATGCCCACCGTCAGCGGGCGGATGCCCCACGGGTCCCGTACAGCGAATAATTGATCCCGGGTCAGGATGACAAGCGAATATGCACCCTGCCAGTGCTGCATGGTCTGCCGGATTCTTTCAAACCAGTCGCCACCGGACGCACCAGCCAGCATCATGGTCAGCACTTCACTGTCCGAACTGGAGGAAAAACCCACCCCGTTGCGCAGCATGGAGGATCGCAATTGGGAGGCATTCACAAGGTTGCCATTGTGTGCCACGGCAATCTGTCCGTACTGGGTGTCAATCAGGTAGGGCTGGGCGTTGCGCAGGGAGGACGAGCCGGCGGTGGAGTAACGGACATGCCCGATGGCAAAATCCCCCGTCAGTGCGCTGATTCGGGCAGGGGAAAAGACCTGGGATACCAGCCCGGAATCTTTATGCATGCGGATTTCCCTGCCATCGGCAACCGCAATTCCGGCAGCTTCCTGCCCGCGGTGTTGCAGCGCGTACAACCCAAAGAATGCCATCCGCGCTACATCCTCGCGGGGGGCATAAATCCCCAGCACACCGCATTCCTCCTGGGGATGCTCATTCGCCAGCCAGCCCGACCGGTCTGCAGGATTAACCATGCAAGTCTCCATCATCCCGGATGATCTTTTCCGCCTGCTGTTTTTTGAACATGCGGATTCGTTCCCGCAGATTGGCATCGGACAGGGCGAATATTTTGGCAGCCAGCAGGGCGGCATTGGCGGGTTCCAGTACCACTGCAGGAGCCACACCGGAGGGCATGCGCAGCGAGGAAAAAATATCCGCTCCGCCATAAGCCTCCGTTGGAGGCGGGCAGGCAATCACGGGGGCGGATACAGATCCATCCACAAAGCCGGAGAGGGCGTTGGAGCGCCCTGCAATGGTGATGTATACCACCGGTCGGCTGCCGGATTCATATTCCCCCAGGATTTGCAGGGCGTGTTGGGGGGTCTTATGGGCGGATGCCACCCGGAGGACACTTTCCAGTCCCAGCTCATGGGCGGCTTCGGCAACCTTTTGGGCATGGGCTTCATCGGCGCGGGAGCCCATCAGGATGACAAGAAGGGGTGTGTTCATGGAATGCCTGCCTTTTCCAGGTTGGCGCGAAGGCGCTCATCCACGGGATATGCGCCGGGGAGAAAAGTTTCCCCGGTGAGAAGTTCATACAACTGGATGTATCGCTGGCTGACTGCCGCCCACAACGAATCCGGCATGGCGGGGATGGGTCCATCCCCCCGGTAGCCCCGTTCCGCATAGGCAAGCCGGATGAATTCCTTGTCAAAATTTTCCGGCTCCTCTCCGGCGGACAACCGGGCGGCATAACTTCCCGCTTTCCAGAAACGTGAGGAATCCGGTGTGTGGACTTCGTCAATTAACAAAACCGATCCATCCGGGGCACGCCCGAATTCGTACTTTGTGTCCACCAGGATCAAACCTGCCTGGGCTGCCGCCTGCTGGCCGCATTGAAAGAGTGCCAGGGCGGCTGCCTGCACTTCATCCCAGGTTGCTTGATCCAGGTACCTCTGTTCCACCACCTGGCGGCAGGTCAAGCGTTCATCGTGCCCGGTTGCTCCTCCCTTGGTTGTGGGGGTGATGATTGGGGCTGGCAGGGGTTCGTTTTTCTGCAATCCCTCCGGGAAGGTGTACCCGTAGATTTCCCTTTCCCCCAGCGCGTAGCGGTACCACAGAGCGGTGGATGTGACCCCCGTGATATATCCCCGGACAATCACTTCCACCGGGAAGGGGTTTGCCTCCACTGCCACCAGGGCATTGGGGTCGGGCAGGCTGAGGGCATGGTTGGCGATGATCTCCCTGGTTTGCGAAAACCACCAGGCGGAAAGCTGATTAAGGACCTGTCCCTTGAAAGGAACGGCAGCCAGGACGCGGTCAAAGGCGGAAAGCCGGTCGGTGGTGACCAGCAGGCGGCATTGACCGGGCAATGCGTAGCTTTCCCGAACCTTGCCGGTGGTTTTTCCCGGCAGGGGCAGGTCGGTTTCGTCAAAAGGCTGCTGCAGCAGGGCAAGAAGTTGATCTTCAGAAATCACTGGTTTTCCTCCTTATCCCAAGAACTGGCTGGCATAGGCAACCCCGTTGCGAAAGAGTGCCAGCCCGGTATGGCGCGCCTCCCCATGTGTCCAGCGGGGGTGTTGAATGTCGAAGATGTGATTTTCCGGGTGGGGCATCAAGCCAAGCACATTCCCGGCGGGGTTGCACACCCCGGCAATATCGGCGATGGATCCATTGGGATTGTGGGGATAATTACACCCTGCAGGGCTGCCGTCCTGGCGGGCATATACCAGGGCAACCTGTCCGGCGGCTGCCAGTGCTTCCGCCATCTGCGGATCCTGCAGCTGGAAGTTGCCCTCGCCGTGTGC
>JAGVUS010000240.1 GCA_019136175.1 Chloroflexota bacterium
CTATTCCTTTCCCTGTAAATCTGCAGGAGACGGATCCGTCACCTGAACGCCAAATTTTCCATCCGCCACCTGAACAACCAGCGGCTGCCCCGCCTGCACATCCACCGGGCGGCGCACCACCTGTCCTGCTTCGGTTGTTACCACGGCGTAGCCCCGTTCCAGGATGGCAAGCGGATTTAATGCCTCCAGGCGGCTGGCAAGCCCAACCAGGCGGGAATGGCGCAATACCATCCCATGCGATGCAGCAAGGCGCAGCCGCTCTGCAAGACCATCCACACGCTGCTGTTCGTTGCGAATCCCTGCCCGCGGGTTGAGCCGGTCCAGCCGGTTCTGCAATGCCAGCCAGGATGCCCGCAGGGATTGCACCGCCTGGAGATAGGCATCAGTGAGCCAACGGTCCGCCTGCATCAAAGCCTGGCGTTCTCCGGCAGAATCGGGGGTTGCCATTTCGGCAGCCCCGGTGGGTGTAGGCGCACGCTGGTCGGCAGCAAAATCCGCAAGGGTGAAATCGGTTTCATGCCCAATCCCTGTAATTGTTGGGATGGGGGAATTGGCAATCGCACGCACCACCTGTTCATCATTGAATGCCCAAAGGTCTTCCAGCGAACCGCCGCCCCGGGCAATGAGGATGACATGGGGTGGTTCCGGCAGCAAAGCCAGCCGATTCAGGGCGGCGACAATCTCCCCCGGCGCTTCCGCCCCCTGCACGGCACAAGGCGACACCAACACATCTGCCAGCACCCAGCGGCGGCGGATGGTGTTGAGCATATCCTGCAAGGCTGCGCCGGTCGGTGAGGTGACAATGCCAATCCGGGTGGGACGATCGGGCAGGGAGCGTTTCCGCTCCGCATCAAACAATCCCTCTGCCTCCAGGCGGGCTTTAAGGCGCAGGAACTCCCGGTAGAGCGCCCCCTCCCCCGCTGGGCGGAGAGCATCGATGTAAAGCTGATAATTTCCATCCCGCTCATAGAGGCTGATTTCCCCATGTGCTTCCACTGCCAGACCGTTTTGAAGCAAATGCCCCATGCGCTGGGCGGCAGCCCGCCAGATGACACACCTCAGCGCAGAGCGGTCATCCTTGAGGGTGAAGTAGATGTGCCCCGAGCCGGGACGGGAGAGGTTGGAGACTTCGCCCATCACCCAGACATCCTGCAGAACAGGATCACTTTCCAGCAAGGCGCGCAGGTATCGCGTCAGGTCGCTGACAGTGAGGGTTTGCGGAGCAAAGAGGGAAGGCTGAAGCATCAGGAGTAAGGATACCTTTAATGTGCAGGGGTGTCAACAAACCTGATTATGATAGAATGAAGTCATGCAGCATATCTATTCCCCCTGGCGGATGAAATACATTATGCAACATAAACACAACCCCGATTGCATTTTTTGCACCGGTCCTGCTGAGCCCACCAGCCTTCGCTTGAGGGACTGGAACCTGCCATATTGACAGAACTCATGGGATTGCTGACCCACGCGATGGGAGTGCTTCGGCGGGTATATCATCCCGAGGGGTTTAACATGGGTGCTAATATTGGGGCAGCTGCCGGGGCGGGGATTGCCGGGCATGTCCATGTACACCTGGTGCCGCGCTGGAGCGGTGACACCAACTTTATGAGCGCTGTCGGCGATGCACGGGTGGTGCCGGAAGACTTGCAGGAGACCTTCCAGCGCCTGCGCAGTGCATGGGAATAGCATTCAATCCAAAACCATTCAAAAAAACACCTGCCCGCTTTAAGAGCGGGCAGGTTGATTGTAGATACCAGTAAATCGATCCGGCGGCAGGAGTTAATCCTGAAGCGCTGCCTTATTATGATCGGCGCGGCGCAGGAAGAACTTGTAGATTTCCTCGCCAACTGCCGGGATCAAAGACATGCCCAGGACCGTTCCCCATTCCCGCAGGGTGAGGAAGTGTGTTTCAAACACGGTCTGCAGGAAAGGCACATTCACAACCAGCATGATCAGGACAATGGACAGGGCAACTGCGTACTGCATCCATTTATTGGAAAATACGCCCAGCTGGAAAATGGAAGCGCGTTCCGAGCGGACAGTGTAGGCGCGGAAGAGCTCGCAGAGCGAGAGAGTGACAAACGCCATTGTCTCGGCAGTGCGGACTTCCTCACTCACCAGGTCCCAGTTCTTAAAGGACAGGATGTGACCCAGGGCGGTCATTCCCTCGGGGATGGGGTGCCCATGAGCAGCCAGTTCCCAGATCAAGCCAATGGCAAAGGCTCCCAGGACTGCACCTGTCTGAAGGACTGTCTGTACTCCAATACCCGCCTGCATCGGTCCATTAATGATTGGTTCGTTGGTGGGGCGGGGCGGGCGCTGCATGGCATCCGGGTCACCTTTTTCCATGGCAAGCGCCAGGGCGGGGGCGCCATCCGTCAGCAGGTTCAACCATAACAACTGGATGGCAGTCAACGGCATGGGCGTGCCTGCCAGCGTTGCCAGGAAGATGATCATGATTTCCGCCACGTTGGACGAGAGCAGGAAGTAGACAAACTTACGAATATTGGCGTAAATAATCCGACCCTGCTCGATTGCCGAGACGATGGAGGCATAGTTGTCATCCGTCAATACCATGTCGGCAGTGCCCTTGGCAACATCGGTACCCGTGATGCCCATTGCCACGCCGATATCCGCCGCCTTGATTGCAGGAGCATCATTGACACCGTCACCGGTCATGGCAACGGCATCATCATCCAGTTCGTTCATCTGGGAGCCGGTCATCACCCCGTGACCCGGGCGCAGCAAACCAATCTGCTCTGCAATGGCGCGAGCGGTGTTGGGATAATCTCCGGTGATCATGATGGTGCGGATGCCAGCCTCACGGGCGGTGGCTAGGGCAGGCTTCACTTCCTTGCGGGCAGGATCAATCATGCCGATCAAGCCGACAAAGATCAGATCCTTCTCCAGGTCATCACTGTTGACTTCGGAAGGCATGGCAGGAATGACGCGATATGCAACACCCAGGACGCGCAGCGCCTGTTTGGTCATGGCATCGTTGGCATCCAGAATCCGCTTGCGGGCTTCTTCATCCAAGGGATGGGCTTCCGTATCCGACATTGCCTGGTAGCGATTGCAGAGGTTCAGCACCACATCCGGCGCGCCCTTCACCGCAATGGTATATTCCTCCCCGTGTTCAGCCAGGGTACCCGGGGCAAGGTCCGGGCGCAGATCACGGATACCGTGGATGGTAACCATGCGCTTGCGGGTGGAATCAAAGGGGATTTCGTTCTCCCGGGGGTACAACTGCCCCATGGTTTCCGGCAAAATGTCTGCCTTGGCAGCAGCCACCAGCAGGGAACCTTCGGTTGGATCACCAATAATATGATAGGTCCCGCCATTTTCTTCAATTTTCTCAAGCTGGGCATCATTGTTGAGAACGCCCACCCAGAGGGTCGTCAACGCAGCAGGGTAATCACGAATATTGATTGTTTTTCCGTCCACCTGGAATTCACCCACCGGCTGGTAACCAGTGCCGGTAATGTCAAAGAACTGACCATCCACCCAGATTTTTGTAACAGTCATTTCGTTTTGGGTCAGGGTGCCAGTCTTATCGGAGCAGATGACGGTGGCGGAGCCAAGCGTTTCCACCGAGGAAAGCCGGCGGATGAGGGCGTGGCGCTGCACCATCTCGCGCATCCCCAGTGCCAGGCTGATGGTGACAACTGCGGGCAAGCCTTCCGGCACTGCCGCAATCGCCAGGCTGACGGCAATCATGAAGAGTTCAACAACTTTTTCCAAACCTTCCTTGGTGGAGAACATTTGCAGGAAGGTCAGGTCGGTGCTGCCAAGGGCGCGGATAAAACCAACCAGGAAGACCAGGGCGCATACTGCCAAGGCTGCGTATCCCAGCAATTTGCCGAGCTGGGCAAGACGTTTTTGGAGGGGAGTTTCCTCTTCCTCCACGCTTTGCAGCATGGTGGCAATCAAGCCGAGCTGGGTGGTCATCCCGGTGCTGGTAACCACACCGCGCCCGCGACCGTAGGAAACCACCGTGCCCATGAAGGCGGTATTGCGACGATCACCAATGGGGATATCCTTGTCCAGCGTTACAGCAGCATTTTTCTCCACCGGCATCGATTCACCGGTCAGGGCTGCTTCTTCCACCTTGAGGTT
>JAGVUS010000151.1 GCA_019136175.1 Chloroflexota bacterium
CGCGCCCAGGCGGAAGGCTATCATCAAGATTTACAGGCTGCCCTCAATCATTTGTTGGGTTCTGGAGGAAAGCGTGTCCGTCCAGCAATTACTTTATTAATTTCCCGGATATTACATGCCCCCCATGAAAAAATGATCAATCTTGCCGGGTCGATTGAATTATTACATACCGCCACCCTGGTTCACGATGACTTGATCGATGGATCCTTGCTGAGGCGGGGAATTCCCACCCTGAATGCCCGATGGTCTCCCGGCGCAACTGTCCTAACTGGAGATTTTCTGTTCTCCGCTGCCGCAAAACTCGCTGCAGACACCGATTCCATAGCTGTAATGAAAAGTTTTGCGCGCACACTATCCACCATCGTAAACGGGGAAATTACCCAGCTTTTCAGAAGTCCCTGCCAGCTTAACCGGGAACAGTACGAGAGAAAAATATATGCAAAAACAGGATCGTTATTTGAGCTCTCATCCGAATCCGCGGCGCTCATATCAGATACGAATTGCGATGTTATAAATGCCATGCGGAAATATGGTTATTTTATTGGTATTGGATTTCAAATCATCGACGATATCCTGGACTTTACGGGTGCCCAGGCAACACTGGGAAAACCCGTTGGCAACGACCTGCGCCAGGGCATCATCACCCTGCCGGCGATAATCCATTTGCAGGATTTTGCCGAAACTCCACTGGTCCAGGAATTTGTTGATCGAACCTGCACACCTGATGATGAGCAAATTGCCCTCCTGGTTGACCAAATCCGCACAAGCGACTCCATTCATAAGGCTTACCTTGAAGCAGAAACGTATGTAAAGAAAGGGATGGAGAAGCTGGATCTATTACCTGACTGTCCTGAGCGGGATGCACTGGAAGAACTTGCGCAATTTATCGTTCGACGCGAACTTTAAAAACAAAAAATCAGCTTTTATGAGCTGATTTCTCGTGTGCGCTGGGTGGGAGTTGAACCCACACGCCTCTCGGCACATGGCCCTCAACCATGCCTGTCTGCCAATTCCAGCACCAGCGCAAGCACACGTATTATAATCGGGTCTGGTGGTATGTCAAGTTACATCACAAGAAAGGAATATTCTCATGCCAATTGTATTGGACGCAATGGGGAGCGATAATTATCCTGATCCAGAGATCCAGGCTGCAGTTCAAGCCTCTCAAATGCTCCATGAGGAAATTATACTTGTTGGAAAAGAATCATTGATTGCCGGGAAACTGGCTGAATTGAATACCGGTCATCATCCCGTCCGGATCGTGGACGCACCAGATGTATTGGAGATGGGTGAAAAACCGGTGGATGCCGCCCGGAAAAAACCGCGCAACTCCATGGCAGTTGGTTTGGAGTTGGTGAAAAATGGCGAGGCACAAGCCTTTGTTACTGCCGGGAATACCGGCGGGGCGATGTTTAATGCATACAGGACTCTCCGGTTCCTTGATGGAGTCCAGCGACCTGCCATGTGCGCGCTATTTCCTGTAAAGGGGGGCAAAGCCGTCATCACAGATATCGGCGCCAATGCCGATTGCCGCCCGGAATTTCTGCTTCAATTTGCCGTCTTGGGTAGCATCTATGCGCAAAAAATGCTCAACATACCTAATCCCCGGATCGGATTGTTAGCCAACGGAGAAGAAGCCGGGAAAGGAAATCAACTCGTCCGGGATACCTATCCCTTGCTGGCACAATCAGGTTTAAATTTTATTGGCAATGTCGAAGGCAAGGAAGTTTTTAATGGAGCAGCCGATGTTGTTGTGACGGATGGATTCACCGGAAATGTTCTACTAAAATCAAGTGAAGCGGTGGCAAAATTCCTGTTTGACATGATCAAGGAACAATTAACCTCCACCCCAATAGCCACCCTGGTTGGAGCCATGGCAAAGCCATTCCTGAAAAATATCCGGAAAATCATGGATCCAGCAGACGTGGGTGCCGTTCCCTTGTTGGGTGTCAATGGATTGGTTATGATCGGACATGGTCGTTCAGATGCACGGGCACTTGTAAGTGCAATTCGGGGCGCTCATGCTATGATTCAAGCAAACCTGTTAACAGCAATGCAATCTGCCATCCAGGAGCGGCTTGCCCAGGTGGATACCGTGATGGCCAGCAAAGCCCAGGAAACAACCCTTTAGGTATTGGAGAATCATTACATTATGCGAATTGTCATCAACGAGCAGAAAATCAATAGAAACCGAAAAATCGGTCAGGTATTAACCATTGCAAGTCTGGTGATCCTTGGCATCGGTCTGTTTGTCTCATTCTCAAAACCCGAGTTATTCTATGTAACATTGGGATCATTAATTATTGGGTTCATCTTGTCCCAGTTTGGGATTTACTATGGCAACCGCTGGGGACGCTCACCTCGCCCGGATGAGGAAATCAGTTCGGCTTTGAAGGGTTTGGATGACCGGTACTCGTTATACCACTACACAACCGATGTGCCCCACTTACTGGTTGGACCCGCTGGCATTTGGGTAATCTCACCATATAACCAGAGCGGTGATATTTCCTATAATGCAGAAAAACAACGCTGGGTTCAAAAAGGCGGAAACTGGTACATGAAGACGTTTGCCCAGGAAGGTCTTGGTCGCCCCGATCTTGACGCCAAAGATTTACTTTCCACCTCCGAAAAGTACTTTCGGAAAGTATTGAAAGACGACGCACCGGTCCCACCAATACAAGTAGTAATGGTTTTCACACATAAAAAGGTTAGCGTGAGTGCCTTAAATGCTCCAATTCCGACAATGGAAATTGCCAAATTTAAGGATTTTATTCGAAAGCAATCGAAAGAAAATAGTCTGCCGCTCAGTGAAATCAATCGGTTACAGGATGCCCTGCCAGACTAAGCACCTTTTCTTCCGCCTGGCAGATTCGCTTTCTGTCCAACATTTGTAATCACCTTCAAACGGCGAACTTCAACATTGCTCAACTCCCGCCACTCACCCGGCTTCAAGTTGCCCAGCAACACACTTCCTATTCGGACACGCACCAGCCGGATCACATCCAATCCAACCCTTACTGCCATCTCGCGGATTTGACGGTTTCTCCCTTCCCGCAGAGTCATTCGAATCCAAACGCTTTTTCCAGCAGCACTTTCCAATTTTACGTGAGCTGGAGCAGTCCTGTGACCATCTTCAAGAACAACGCCGTGTCTTAACGCAGACAGTTGCTTCTCATCCGGCTTTTCGGAAACCAGGACCCGATACTCTTTTTCATGACCATACCGCGGGTGTGTCAGGATGTTTGCCAATTCACCGTCATTGGTTAATAGAATCAATCCTTCGCTGTCAAAATCAAGTCTACCGACAGTGAACAAGTGCCCCGGCAATGGGACAAGATCTCTCACCGTCTTTCGATCGTCGATTGCACCCGAATCCGATAAAACATACCGAGGCTTATGAAGTGCAACATACACCATTCGCGTCTCAGTTTTTGGAAGGGGTTTCCCATCTACCGTGATGGTATCCCGGAAAGGATCCGCTTTTGCGCCGATTTTTGCAACCACCCCATTTACACGCACCCTGCCCTCAAGGATGATTGTCTCCGATGACCGGCGGGATCCAAAGCCATTCCGGGCAAGTATTTTCTGTAATCTCTCTTCCATGATTGTCCTTTAATTTTAATCTTTTAACAAACCATTGCCCGGTTCAGATTCTTCAACGGGAATTTCATAGGGTGGCAATTGTGCCAGGGAGGACAAACCAAAATGTTGTAAAAATTCCGGAGTAATGCCATATAAAATTGGGCGCCCCGGACCTTCTGCTCTTCCCATTTCCTGAACTAATCCTTTTCCCAGCAAGCTCTTCAACACCCCATCACTATTCACACCCCGGATCGCATCAATTCCAGGGCGGGTCACGGGTTGACGATAGGCAATGATTGCCAGGGTTTCCAACGCAGCCCGGCTTAATTTCGCGGTAGCTTCCAATCCCAGGAAATTTTCCACAATCAACGCGTATGCGGGCGCAGTGGTGATCTGGACCTTTCCCTCAAATCGCTGAAGAGTGATGCCATGTCCATTATTGAGCTTTTTCTCCAACTCCAGTAAACCCGCCTGAATATGTTCAATTGAGCAACCAATCGTTTGGGCAAGCTGGGCAGGAGATACCGGCGTAGCAGCTACAAAAAGAATGGCTTCAATACACGCTGGAATAGGTAAATGTGATAATGAATCCGGTTGATCAGTCATGCTATAATAACGTCCATATCAAGAATGAGCCCATTATACCTGCATGGCAGGGAATTGTCATCCATCGTGAATCACCTAAGAAATTACTTGCCCAAGCCAACCCAAAATTCCCTTTTACTTTTCTTAAGCATGTTTTTATTGGTTCTGGGCGCATGCACCCAGGCACCAGGATCTGGACAAATTGCAGTCACTGTACTTGCTGACGGAAAAGAAACTGAAATTGCAGTGGATGCGGGATCTACGGTACAGTCTGCATTAAAATCTGCCAATATCCAGGTAAATTCCCTGGATCGTCTGGATCCGCCTAATTATTCCATTCTTACACAAAACACCACCATAACAATCACTCGTATTCGGGAAGAATATGATGTTGAGGAAGTTGTTATCCCATTTGAAAAATTAACCCAGCGCAATGAATCATTGGCGGAAGGACAAACCATGCTCATGCAGACTGGTATCAATGGGATGAAACAAATTACTTATCGGACAATATTTGAAGATAATGTGCAAACCAGCAGGTCAGTGTTCAAAGAAGAAATCATCAATGATGCACGCCCTGAAATCGTCATGGTTGGCGTCCAGTCCAACTTTACACCCTTTCCATTTATTGGAAAAATGGCATACCTGTCCTCTGGAAACGCCTGGTTAATGGAAGAAAATTCAGGCAAAAGAAGAATGCTTGTTGCCAATGGACAATTGGATGGGCGCATCCTCAAGTTGTCTCCCAATGCTGAATGGCTGCTATATACTCAAAAAGAAGAGGACAGTCCCGAAAACAGAATTAATTCTTTATGGGTGATTAATCTTAACGAGGAAAACGCAAACCCAATTCCCCTGGGGATTTACAATGTAATCCACTTTGCTGATTGGCTGCCGGGCGCAATTCAAACCATTCTCTATTCCACCGTTGAACCACGCTCCACTCCGCCGGGTTGGCAGGCAAACAATGATTTACAGAAAGCGACCTTTACATTGGGAGGTATGGTACGCAAGGAAGAACTGGTGGAAGCGGGTTCAGGTGGGATTTATGGCTGGTGGGGAACCAACTATGCCATTGATCCATATGGAGACTATGTTGCATACGCTCGCCCCGATGGGATCGGATTAATTGATCTGGAAGACTTCAACCAGCAACAAATATTGGACATCCTGCCATATCAGACGCGCAGCGATTGGGCCTGGGTTCCAGGAATCGCCTGGTCAGCTGATGGTAGCATGATCTACCTGGTGAACCATCTTCCCATGGATGGAAGCGGAGAATCTTCTCCAATGTTTGATCTATCAGCATTAATCATCGAAGATCAAATTCTAATTCCATTGATCCCGCAATCGGGAATGTTTGCTTACCCTGTAACCGCCCCAGAACAAGTGAACAGCCCGTCTGTAGCTTATTTGCAAGCAATTTTTCCAGATAAAAGTGAAGCAAGCAACTATGGGTTGGTTGTTATGGATAAGGATGGATCCAACAAAAACAATCTCTTTCCATCAACCGGTTCCTCCGGCATCAACCCGCAACAGGTGATCTGGAGTCCCATCCAAAACGATGACCAAACAAGCTATATTGCATTAATTTATAACGGGAATATTTGGATAATCAATCCCGGTAATGGAGAAACGCGCCAGCTTACCGGGGATGGTTCAGTGAGCAAATTGGATTGGAAATAACCAATCAAGAAGGATGGTAATAATGATAGTTCTGATCACCGGTGCAGCGGGATTTCTTGGGTCGCACTTATGTGAAAAATTATTAAAAGAAGGACACCAGGTTATCGGGATGGATAATTTTATCACCGGAAATCCCAACAACCTTGCCCACCTTGCCTCCAATCCCGGTTTTAGTTTCATTCGTCATGACGTGGCAAATTTCATCTTCGTCCCGGTTAAAGTGGATGCAGTAATGCATTTTGCCTCACCTGCAAGCCCCAACCCAGCTTCACCTTATGGCTATACGAATTTACCGATTCAAACAATGAAAGCCGGAGCCCTGGGAACACATAACACCTTGGGGGTGGCAAAAGCCTGCAACGCCAGGTATCTATTGGCTTCCACCAGCGAAATTTATGGTGATCCATTGGAGCATCCACAAAGGGAAACCTACTGGGGGCACGTGGATCCCATTGGCGTCAGGTCGGTGTATGATGAGGCAAAACGATTTGCTGAAGCACTTACAATGGCTTACCACAGGTATCATGGAATTGACACCCGGATTGTTCGAATTTTTAATACCTATGGTCCCCGGATGCGCCTTGACGATGGCCGTGTTGTTCCCAATTTCCTCCAACAAGCTTTAAAGCATCAGCCGCTTACCGTTTATGGAGATGGCAGTCAGACCCGCAGCTTTTGTTATGTGGACGATTTGATTGATGGCATTTACAGGTTGCTCTTATCGGACGAACACAACCCTGTCAATATAGGCAATCCGGTGGAAACCACAATTCTTGAGTTTGCCGAAACCATCAATCAAATAACCAAAAACCCGGCTGGAATGGTCATCAAACCAGACATGCAGCTGGGTGATGACCCCAAACGCCGTCAGCCTGACATTACCCGTGCTCGAACGATCCTTGACTGGCAGCCAATCACCCCCTTGAAAGCAGGCATTCAAAAAACCATCCCTTATTTCAAATCCGAACTGGGAATTGCATGATTCTGAATAACGCCAGGGAACGCGTTCGATTTTTCAGATTTGCTGCAGTTGGCGCATTGGGATCCGTTGTGGATTTTGGTGTGTTTAATCTCCTTGTGTATTTCGGCATCCCTTCCATTCTTTCCAGTGCCATATCATTTATTTTGGCTGTGATCAATAATTTTCTCTGGAATCGATATTGGACTTACCCCGATTCTCGCAGCAAATCTCTTGGCAACCAATTAATTCAGTTTAGCCTGGTCAGTCTTGTTGGTATGGGAATTCGCGCCTTTTTATTTATCCTGATTGAATCCCATCTCATTGAAATGTTTGAGCGGTTTTCCTGGAAAATTTCTCTTTCTCCTACGTTTCTTGGACATAATTCAACCCTAACGATTGCAATCCTGGTTGTCTTGATCTGGAATTTTCTTGCAAATCGTTATTGGACATATAATGATATCAGCGCAGAATGATGATGGACACTTTTCCGCAGGACAATGATAGCAACAATCAGACAGACAACACTCCTCCGGTTCGGTCATTAAAAGAATTAATTGACCGCGTAACCGGAAGATCGCTTTCCAGTCTTCCTCAAGAGGACACCGGTCTGGCTGAGCCGCTGCCCTATCCCTTCCTTGCATTGGTGGGGCAACCTGAACTTCGCCTGGCATTGATTCTTGCAATTATCAACCCATATATTGGCGGAGTTTTACTGATTGGTCCAAGAGGTACGGGAAAATCAACTGCTGTCCGCTCCATACTGGGTCTCCTGCCAGACGTGGAACGCTCCAATTGTCCGTTTGGCTGCCTCCCGGAAGATATTGAGACAAATGGCATGGATGCAGTATGCCCTGATTGTGCAAAGAAATATGGTCAGGGCGAACCCATTTCCAGGTGGGAACCCACCAGGCTGATTGAACTTCCGTTGAGTTCTCAAATTGAGGATGTGATTGGTGGTATCGATGAACAAGGCGCAATACATCACCGTATGCAATTAAGGCGTGGAATTCTGGCAAACGCAGATCGAAACATCCTCTACGTGGACGAAATCAACCTGCTGGCAAATGAAATTGTGAATTCTATCCTGGACGCTGCCGCTGCCGGCGCCTACACGATCCGTCGGGGACCAATTTCAGCCACCTACCGGGCCAGGTTTATTTTGATTGGTTCCATGAATCCCGAGGAAGGTATCCTCCGTCCACAAATCATGGATCGTTTTGGATTAAGAGTATTGGTTAATGGACTGGAGAATCCGACACAACGGT
>JAGVUS010000177.1 GCA_019136175.1 Chloroflexota bacterium
TTTGATTGCAAAAGTCCATCCAACAGAGGGGCGGCTGCGCGCCATTGCCCTGGCTGCGCCGGGGGTGTTGGACCCGCGCACCGGGTATATGTATGAGGCTCCCAATGTCCAGGGATGGATCGACCTTCCCATTGCAGATATTCTGGCTAAAAAATTTAACGCCCCGGCGCTGTTGGGAAATGATGCCAACCTTGCTGCCATGGGCGAGTGGCAGTTTGGTGCCGGGCGGGGTCACCACGATTTAATCTATCTGACCATCAGCACTGGCATTGGTGGCGGGGTGATCATGGACGATCGCCTCCTGCTGGGTTCCCGCGGCCTGGCAACTGAACTGGGTCACATCACGGTGGATTGGGATGGACCCATGTGCGGATGCGGTCAACGGGGGCACCTGGAAGCAGTGGCATCCGGTCCAGCCATGGCAAACTGGGTTCGCGAGCAGCTTCAGAAAGGCGAGGAATCCATCCTGCCGTTGGAACCAGCGCCCACCGCCCGGGATATCAGCTGGGCGGCTGGTCAGGGCGATGCCCTGGCGCAAAAAGCGCTGGCGCGGGCTGGCAGGTTTGTGGGAAGGGCGGTGGCGGATTACCTGCATGTTTTCAATCCGTCCATCGTCATCATCGGGGGCGGAGTCTCCCGCAGTGGACCGCTCTTCTGGGACACCATGCTGGCAACTGCCCGCGATTCGGTGATGACCCCTGCCTACCTGGATGGATTGATCATCACCCAGGCGGCACTGGGTGATGACGTCGGCTTGATGGGCGCGTATGCCCTGGCTTCGTTGACCTACCCGGTGTAACGGTTGATCCTGACAGCTTGCAGGGGAAAGGGGGAGGAAAGGCAATTCCACCCTTTGGGGGGAGATGCTATAATGAATTGTCAAGTCCATTGGGGAGATATTCCCATCTCAATCCATTATGAAACCAGGAGGTTTTGGTATGCAGCCCCTACAGTTACCAGGGCCGGTTGCCCGCTCGATCATCGAACGGGATCGCAAGGTGATCTCACCGTCTTATCCCCGCGGTTACCCCTTCGTCATGGATCATGGCAGGGGCGTTGAAGTCTGGGATGTGGACGGGAACCGCTTTTTGGATTTTGCGGCAGGAATCGCGGTGGTTTCCACCGGTCACAGCCATCCCCGGGTGGTCAAAGCCATCCAGGAGCAGGCAGAAAAATTTATTCATATTTCCTCGGATTTTTATCATACGAAATGGGTGGAATTTGGGGAATACCTTGACCGGATTGCTCCTTTCAAGGAGGATGCGGTCTGTTTTATGACCAATTCGGGCACCGAAAGCGTGGAAGCAGCAATTAAACTTGCCCGGTATCACACCAAGCGCCCGCAGTTCATCGGTTTCTTCGGCGGTTTTCATGGCCGCACCATGGGTGCGGTGACATTTACTGCCAGTAAACCCGGCTATCACCGCGGGTTTTTCCCGTTGATGAGCGGGGTTAATCATGTTCCCTTCCCTGATCCGTACCGCCCCATCCTTAACAGCCGCCCGGGGGAGGATTATGGTGAGACGGTGGTGCGTTACATTGAAGAAGAAATTATGGTTCGCATTGCCCCGGCGGATGAGATTGCCGGTATCCTGGTAGAGCCGATCCAGGGTGAGGGAGGGTACATTGTACCCCCCACTGGTTTCTTCCCGGCGCTGCGCCGCCTGTGCGACAAGCATGGCATCCTGTTGATTGCCGATGAAGTCCAGGCAGGCGTTGGGCGCACCGGAAAGTGGTGGTCGATTGAAAACTTTGGCGTCGAACCGGATATCATCACCACTGCCAAGGGAATTGCCTCCGGCTTCCCGCTGGGCGCCATGGTGGCGCGCAAGAGCGTGATGACCTGGCCCAAGGGATCGCATGGCAATACCTATGGCGGCAATCCCATGGCATGTGCTGCCGGTCTGGCAACCCTTTCCCTGGTGGAGGAGGAATTCATGCACAATGCCAGTGAAGTTGGCACGTACGCCCTGGGCAAGCTGGAAAACATGATGGCAAACCATCCGTCCATTGGCGATGTGCGCGGGATTGGCATGATGATTGGTGTGGAATTTATCAAGAACCATGAGACGAACGACCCGGATGACAAACTGCGGGATGCTGTGGTGGACCTGGCATTTGAAAGAGGTCTGCTGACGCTGGGCTGCGGAAAGAGCGTCATCCGCATTTCACCGCCGCTTTGCACCACCAGGGCTGAGATGGATGAAGGGCTGGCAATTTTTGAGGAAGCCATCCGCATTGCGGAAAGCCAGCGCTGATCCTGCTGATCAATAAAAATAAACCGGAGGATGCGGGAATGATTTCCCGCATCCTCCGTGTGTTTTAACAATCCATCACATTGGGTATAATGATGGCAAGAGGTAACCGCCATGTTTATGCTGCCTGATCATCGCGTGCGACAGCGCGACCACCTGTTGGAAATTGCCCGGGCTCTGACGGAAGAGTTGGACCTGGAACCCCTGCTGGGACGGATTCTTGCCGTTTCGGTGGAAATGCTGGGAGGGCAGTCCGGCTTAATTGCCCTGCGGGAGGAGGATGGAACCTGGCGCGTGGTGGTATCCAAAGAATTACCCGCCCCGTACCTTGCATACCTGGAGCAGTTGTTGGAACGCATTTCCGGGGATGAAACATCCGCCCAGTCTGAACTGCCGGAAATTCAGAAGGCATTGCAGGAGATGACCCCCATGGTGGGTCTTGGAATCCTCTCGAGCGTGGGGCTGCCGCTGGTTGCCCGGCAGAAAGTGGTTGGTGTCATTTTCATCTTCCGGGGATACTTGAACGTCTTTTCCGCCAATGATCGGGCGTTGTTAAGCAGCTTTGCCAACCAGGCGGCAGTTGCCGTGCAGAACGCCCAACTCTATGCCCAGGTGACGCGCGAAAAGCAGCGGCTGGATGCCCTGCTGGCATCGGCAGCTGATGGAATTTTAACGCTCTCGGCAGACCTGAAAGTGGAACTTTGCAACCCGGCACTGGCGCGCATGCTGGAACTTACCCCCGGGGAACTGCGTGGGCAGTTCCATGAGGCGGTTATCCGCTGGGCGAAAACTCCGGAAAGCCTGACGCTGGAACAGGCGGTGGCAGGTGGCTGGCCTCTCACACCCCATGCCTATCTCTACGTGGAGGGAGATTTGGATCGGGGTTCCGGGCAGGCTCCATTGCCGGTGGGCATCACGTATGCCCCGGTGCTTGCCGCCAATGGAACGTTGGTCAATATCATCGCCACGGTGCGCGATATTACCCGGTTCCGCCAGGCGGAGGAATTGAAAACCACTTTTATTTCCATCATCAGCCACGAGTTAAAAACTCCGGTTGCACTCATCAAGGGTTACACCAGCACGCTCCGCCGGGAGGATGCTGCATGGGACCGCGGGATTGTCCAGGAAAGCCTGCAGGTGATTGAAGAAGAGGCTGACCGGTTGAGCCTGTTGATCGAAAACCTGTTGGATGCCACCCGCCTGCAGGCGGGCGGCATGGCGCTGCGGCGTACAGACCTTGCACTGCCGGTACTGTGCCGGCGCCTGGCGGATCGTTTCCAGGTGCAGACCAGCCGTCACCGGATTGTGGTGGATTTTCCGCCAGACTTCCCGGTAATTCTGGCGGATGAACAGCGGCTTGAGCAGGTCATCAGCAACCTGATATCGAATGCCTTGAAATACGCTGCAGACGGGGAAATCCGCATCTCCGGGCAGGTGCGCCCGGAGATCGTCATTGTTTGCGTGATGGATGAAGGTCCCGGAATTGCCCCGGAGGACATTCCCCACGTATTTGACCGGTTCTACCGCGCCCCGGATATGGCGAAGCAGACCAAGGGGGCAGGCTTGGGGCTATACCTGGCGCGTTCCATCGTGGAGGCGCATGGGGGCAGAATCTGGGTGCATGCAGAAAGCAACCACGGGGCGCGGATTTGCTTTTCCCTGCCCCGCCAGGACTAATTGGCAGGGCTGGATTCTGCTTTTAATTCCTTAATGGCGCGGAATCCGCCGATCATCATGACCAGGAATACAACCCGCACCAGCAGGTTGGCGGCGGTAAAATTTCCACCAAACACCGACAGGATAATATCCGCACCGTACAGGATGACTGCTGCCCACAGGGCTGCCAGGGAGCGCCGCTGGACAAAGAAGGCAAGCACCAGGAAAATTGCACCAACGATTGCCGTGACCCAGTTAAAACCGATTTCAAGCATCAATTCCCATTGAAACAGGCTGGCAGCCAGCCCCACCAACAGGCTGACCCCTCCCACAAAATACAGCACTCCATAAGCCTGCCGGAGGCGTATGCGCGGATCCGAACCGGAACCAGGCAGGGGTTTTCCATCCCGCAGGACGCGCAATTCAGAGGTCAGCCCCTGAATCAATTGGATGTGCAGGTCGGAACCATCGGGCAGGCGGAACTGCTGACCTTCCCGCAATTCCTTCTGCCCGGGAATGACGCCAACCAGGCTGCCATCCATCCGGATGGTGATCTCTTTCCAGAATGCTTTCCAGGATATTTCCAACCGCTTTGGACCGCCCTGTTCCAGTGCAAAGGTTTGTGATGGCATGGGTTGATGACCTCCAGGATGATTTTCTTCTATTATACATGCGCTCCGGGTGGTATAATTTTCAAGTTATCAAATTTACAAAGAGAGAAAACCATGGCTCAAACTCGTGTCAATTGTCCCCGCTGCCGCACGCCAATCCAGGCGGATGTGGAGCAGTTGTTTGATCTTAACATTGATCCACAGGCAAAACAACGCCTCCTCAGTGGCGGGGTGAATGTGGTGAACTGCCCGACATGCGGATATACCGGCAATGTCAGCGTTCCGATTGTCTATCACGATCCCGATAAGGAACTGCTCCTGACCTTCTTCCCGCCCGATATGGGGACGCCGGTCAATGAGCAGGAACGCATGATTGGTCCTTTAATCAACCGGGTTGTGGACCGCCTGCCAGCCGAAAAGCGCAAGGCATACCTGCTGCGCCCGCAAGCGATGCTGACCTTCCAGACGATGATTGACCGAATCCTGGAAGCGGATGGCATTACCAAGGAAATGATTGAAGAACAGGAACAACGGCTGAACCTGTTGCGGCGGCTGCTTTCCACCTCCACCCCCGAGGCGCGCGAGGAAATCATTCGCCAGGAAGAATCGATCATTGATGAGGGATTCTTCATGATGCTGGCACAACTGGCTGAAGTCAGCATGCAGCAAGGCGAGCAGCGCACGGCACAGGCACTGGCTGGACTGCAGGCGGAATTACTGGAACACACCAACCTGGGAAGGGAATTGAAGGAACGCAGTGACGAAACCCAGGCGGCAGTCCGCTCGCTGCAGGAAGCCCAGGAAAAAGGGCTTACCCGCGAAAAATTATTGGACCTGCTGGTGGAAGCCCCCACCGAAACCCGCCTGGTCGCCCTTGTGGGACTGGCGCGCACCGGGCTGGATTACCAGTTCTTCCAGATTTTAAGTCTCCGCATTGAACAGGCAACTGGCGAGGAGAAGACCCACCTGCTGACATTGCGGGAGAAATTACTGGATCTGACCCGGCAGATTGATGAAGAAATTCAAAAACAGATGGATGAAGCTGCCAAGCTGCTGGAAACCATCCTCAATGCCCCGGACATTGAAAAGGCAACCATGGAGCACATGGCGGAATTCAATGATGCCTTTGTGAATGTCATCAAGAGTGAATTACAGGATGCCCAACAGCGCCAGGATGGTGACCGGTTTGGCAAGCTCCAAAGGATTATCAGAATACTGCAGCAAGCCAGCACCCCGCCGGAAGTTGAACTTGTGGAACAGTTGATTGGCGCTGCGGATGAGGAAGGACGCCGGCAGATACTGGAAGCCAACAGTGAAATGGTTACCTCGGAATTTCTTCAGTTGTTGAACCAGCTGGCAGTGCAAAGTGAAACCGAAGGTCAACCCGCCGAAGTTGTGAACGCCCTGCAAACAGCGTATAAATCCGCCATGCGCTTTTCCATGGAGCGAAATTTCCGCAAGAATTAATCCCTTTTGGGATTCAGTAAATCCAATCATCAGCCGGATGACGTGTCATCCGGCTGATTGGTTTTATTCAGACAAATCCAGGCGCAGACCGTGCCCGCGTACCGTAACGATCCAGTTGTGTTCAGGATCCAGTAAAGCCAGCCGGTCCCGCAGACGGCGGATGAGGGCGTCCAATGCCTGCTCGGATACGCCCCCGGCTTCATCATCGGACCAGATTGCTTCCACCAGTTCCATCCGGCTGACAACCTGGTTGGGATGGTTGTACAGCACCTGCAGCAGGCGGAATTGGGGCGCCGAAAGCGGGGGGACAATTTCCTCGCTGCCAACCCAAACCCGGCGGGAACGGGGGTCCAGCCGCAGCGGAGAGGGAACCTGACCCGGCGGGGTAAGCATTCCTTCAAGCGGCATGGTTGCATCCGAACTCAGGTAGGTGAAATGTTGTACAAGTGCCACCTGAACCTGGTCGCCATCCTGCAAAATGCAGGGTTCTTCAAGCAGTTTGCCGTTGATATAGGTCCCGTTTTTACTGCCAAGGTCTTCCAGCAGGGTGCCCCTGGCTGTGGGCGACAGGCGTGCATGGAAACGGGAAATTTGCCGGTCAACCACAATCACGTCACAGCCTGCATCCCGCCCAATCAGGATCGGTTTTCCGACCTGCCAGCGCTGCCCGTTCAGTGGTCCCTGTTGTCCAATCAGGACCGGCAATTCACCTGGATTTGTTTCCATTGCATCTTCTCCTGCCTGGGGAAGGCTTTCTGCGCCATTGCCGGAATTGCCTGGTGCATCCAGCCCTGTTGTTTAGTATAATGGAGATTAACCGTTATGACAACGGGAGTTGGAGGTCTCCCTGCAGCAATACGCCGAAATCATTGTAATGCAGGGGGATGCCGGAAACCCAGGAAGGTTGAGCCAATGCCTGTACCCCTAAAATCCGGGGATGTACTGCGCGGCAGATACCGCATCCGCCGGGTGATCGGGCAGGGTGGGATGGGCTGCATCTACCTTGCCGATGACCAACGGTTGGAAGGTCGCCAGTGCGCCCTGAAGGAAGTGGAACATGACCGCACGCTTCCCGCGGAAATGGTGCGCGAAGCCCGCGAGCAATTTCTGCGCGAGGCAACCGTGCTGGCGCGTTTGGATCACCCCAACCTGCCCAAGGTGTCCGATTTCTTTTCCATTGCCGCCCGGGATTACCTGGTCATGGATTATGTGCCGGGCAAGGATCTGCGCACCCTGATGTTGGAAGCCAAACAGGAAGGCAGGTTTCTATTCGAGGTGGATGTCTTGAACTGGGCGGGACAGCTTGCAAATGCCCTCATCTATCTGCACAGCCAGGATCCGCCCATCCTGCACCGGGACATCAAGCCCAGCAACCTGAAAGTGACCCCCACGGGGTTGTTAAAGCTTGTGGATTTTGGACTGGTCAAATTGCTCGCGCCCGGAGAGGTGACCATTACCGTCCTGCAGGGGCAGGGAACCGCACTCTATACTCCGTTGGAGCAATATGGGGGTGATTCCGGTCACACGGATGCCCGAAGTGATCTGTATGCCTTTGGCGCCACGCTCTACCATTTGCTGACCAACCAGGCGCCTGCAGATGCCCGTGAGCGGTTCCTGAATCCACAGTGCCTGACGCCAATCCGGCAGATCAACCCGGATGTGAGTATGCGTTCCGAACGGGCAATTTTATGGGCAATGGGCATCCATCCGGATGACCGCCCGGAAAGCGTGGAACGGTTTCGTCAAAGCCTGCTGGGGGATACACCCACCATCCCGCGCCCGGTATCCAAGGCTTTGACAGTTGGCGAATTATTGCGATTGGAGCCGGAGCGTGCTCTTCTCTGGTCAGCCGTGGGGGTGAGCCTGGTTACATTAATAATTACGCTGGCACGTTAAGATCAGGTTCTCCGAACAACTCGCCGGACAGCCATAAACCACAAGGCTCCCATCAGCCATCCAACCAGTACTCCGGCAATGGTGATCCCCAGGATTCCAGGAATTCCGGATGCCTCCAGCCAGGCAAATGAACCGGGGAATCCCAGGGATAGGATAGCGCCCAGCGCAAACCCCACCTGGTGGAGAATTTTCGCCCCACCTGGTAAATGCCTGCAGCACCTCCCCAACTGATGAGCATGGAAATCAACCAGTACCCCATGCCGGGAGCTTTGGGGTCGGGGGGTGGGGGTGTTTCGGTCGCCACAACAATAGTGGGTGTGGCTGTTGGCGTCATTGTAGGTGTGGCTGTCGGCTGGGGGGTTGGGGTAATAAGAACCGGGATGCCTCCCTCTCCTTCCAGGATATCCAGCTGGATGACCTGCGAGGTAACTGCTGGTTCACTGATTACACTGATCCGGATAACGCCTGTGGCAGGAATCCGGTAGGAGGTGTGTGCCACTCCATCAACAGAAACCTGTTCAATT
>JAGVUS010000223.1 GCA_019136175.1 Chloroflexota bacterium
TCGTTTGTCGTGAAAGCCTGATGTGTTGATTTTAAAGTTGGTTGATATGCATGGACCTGCTCCTGGAATCTCCGGACAGGAACAAGTATACCACACCGGTTGGAATGCCCATCCGGTTTTTGATGTCAATACATCGAACTGACTGCTTCACTGCTGCAATGCCTGCCGGATCTGCTCCTGCAGCAGGGCAATCTCCTCTTTGCGGTCCTTTAGCATGTTTTTGTATTCAAAGCGATCCGTTTCCCGGATTTCCACGCGCAAATCGGTGAGACAACATTCCAACATGTCCAGAAGCAGGCTGCATTGTTCGGGGGTCAATTCTAATTTCACCATGCCAACCTCCCCGGGGCGGATCTCAATCCCGGACAAAGGTCAGCAGGCGCATTCCAGTCTGCAATGTACGTCCGGTGATCCACCCCTCAATTCATTCCGTATCATCACCTGACCTTAAAAATCAATATAACAGATTTTTCAACCAGTTACAATAAGTTTCCCGATATAAAAAGCAGAGCCGGTTCGTAGTGAACCGGCTTGATACTGTACTTTCCCAACCACAAATGTACTATCGCAGGAAGAACGACAGGACAATCAGGATAACGAAGAAAGAACCAGCCAATATGCCAATCCGCTTTAAATCGCGGATCACATAATCATAATTCGGGTTGAACTCGCCTGTACTGGTGCGGGAGGATGAAGCTGCAGGGCGAACTGCCTGTGCAGTCTCAGTGGTGCCATTGGAAACCTGTCGTTTGTATTTTTTTGCCATATCCGATTTATCTCCTAAAATGATCTCTATTTTACCGCTAATTCTTCAATTTGGCAGTCACAACTATGCGCTGAGTATCCACCATAAAGGGATAACAGGAAATCAGGGTCACAATTGGGTCTGCTGTTGATGCCATCACTTCCACATCCAGCGGACCTACAATCTGGGTTTGTTCCACAATATATACATAGGATTTTTGGTTGGTGTAAACAACCACCTCGTCCCCCGGAACCAGCTTATCCAAATGCCGGAAAATTTGACCATACACATCGTTATGTGCTGAAAGCACCATATTCCCATTCTGACCCGGGTTGGCAGAGCCAATATGCTGTCCCACACCCTTCTTCAATTGCTCATCAAGGTCGCCCTGGACAATCGGCGCGTCCACATCGATGACCGGAATTTGGATGCGTTGGGCATGTTCTGGGCTGCTGGTTGGTGTGGGAAGAGCAGCAAGGCTGGCTGCGATTGGGCGAAGATGTTCCGGAATCTCCGCCTCGTTGGGTTGGACAACGTCGGAACCGGTCGGCGGTAAATGTCCAGAAGGAAGCACCACCGCCATAATCATGGGGGTCGGTGTTAATGTGGGCTGCTGTAATGCAGATGAAACCTGCTGGTTCAGATCCCTCAATACATTCATTCCATTTAGTAAAATCACCACCAGCCCAATAACCGCAGCAACTTCCACAAGGACCAGCAGGGAATTCATGAAACCACGCCGCGGTTTGGGTCTTTCATCAGCAACCGGTTCACCATCTGTTGTTGTTTCGCTGCGCAAGGAACTCAAGGAGGGTGCTTGTGGCTCTGGTTCCACGGCAATGATCCGCCCCGTTTTGCGATACGCCTCCAGGCGCGCGCTTCGTTCCGCCCTGCGCCGGTCAATCAGCAATTGGCGAAGTTCATCCACGGTCAGGTCATTCACAGATCGTTTGCGTGCCACAGGTTTCCTATCTGCTCCGGGTTCGGTTATTTCACCGTGATTATACCCGATTGGGACCTAAACCCGGTTTTATCCGGCAGGTGTTGAACGGCTTCCCTTGCGCTTTGGATTGGCGCGTCTGGGAAGGGAATGCTTCCGGGTGGATTTTCCGGCATTAGGCGCAAGAATAAGACTGAGTTGGTTCAACGCCCGGGGATCATATTCCCGCCTGCCACAAACATCACAAACCCACGCGGGAAAATCCGGCACCGTGATCAACTGATCGCCCAGCCATGTGAAATAGGTCACATGCTGGGAATGCATCTGCCCTGCCGGACAGTTACCGCATGGAATATAGGCGGGTGAGCCGAAAATGGGAAAGCGGTCACTCATGCAATGCCTCGGTGATAATCTTCACGCCGGAACTGGTTCCAAGCCGGTTGGCACCAGCCTGCAGCATTGTCCGGGCATCGGCAAGGGACCGAACCCCGCCGGAAGCCTTGACGCCCACCCGGCTGGGGCTGCCAACCACGCGGCGCATCAGTTCCACGTCTTCCACTGTAGCACCGCCCGTGCTGAAACCGGTGGATGTCTTGACAAAATCCGCACCTGCTTCCACCGCAAGCAAGCTCGCCAGGATTTTCTCTCCCCGCGTCAGTAGACAGGTCTCCAGGATCACTTTCAGCAAGCCACCGCCGGCATGAACTGCCCTCGCCAATGCAGAAATATCTTCCATCACTTCAACAGCCATGTCTGCCTTTAGCAAGCCAATGGATAAAACCATGTCAATCTCAATTGCGCCTTCCCCAATGGCACGCTCTGCTTCAAACACCTTGGTTGCCGTTGGCACCGCGCCCAGCGGAAATCCTACCACCGTACAAACAGCAACCGGGCTGCCCTTCAGAAAATTTGCCGCCCTGGACACGTGAATGGGATTGATGCACACCGCACCAAATGAATATTCCAGTGCTTCGGCACAAAGCCTTTCAATTGCTTCGGGGATGGCTTCAGGCTTTAGCAGCGTGTGATCAATCATTTTTGCCAGGGATTCAAGACCCTGGGCTCCATCCTCCGGGAAGGGTGGCAGTTCGTTCTCAAACATTTTTTTGCGGACAAGGATATCACTGATTGAGTTCATTGTGTACTCGCTGCATTGACAATATTGGGGTGCCGGAGAATTTTTGCTTCAGAAAGCGGCCAGTAAATCACTAAAGCCCGTCCAACCACGTTCTCCACCGGCACCATCCCCCATGTGTGGGAATCCGAAGATTGATTGCGGTTATCTCCCAGCACAAAGATGGAGCCTTCTGGTACAGTCCAGGTACCCTGATAGTTGGGGGGAGCAGATATGTAGTCCTCGGTAAGCGGATATCCATTGACTGACACCACCCCGTCCTCCACGGTAATTTCATCACCGGGAATGCCCATCACCCGCTTGATGTAATCCTCATTCGGATTCAGCGGGTAATGGAAGATGACAATATCACCATGATCAAAATCTCCCAATTTATACGCCAGCTTGTTCACCAAAAGAAATTCACCGGGTTTCAGCGTGGGCAGCATGGATATATTTTCCACCCGAACCCGCCCAATAAATGCATCAATCACGAAATACAACACCACTGCCAGCAGCAGGGTTTGAATGATTTCAAGAAACAGGGATTTAAATCCCCGACTCTTGGGTTCTTCAACGGGTTTCTCTTCCAATTCCACTGAACGATATTGCTCCAAACCATCCTCCCGGGATTAAGACCTTGTGTGGGATTATAGTCCTCACAAATGGGAAAGACAAGCCCCAGTTACTTGTCAACCCTGCGTAAAAGCGCTCCGCAAACCCGGCAGAAGTGATCACCCACTTCAGCGCGCTTCCCGCATTCATGGCAATAGATAATCTCTTTATTTTCCGATTTGCGGGATGGCTTATGACGCCGGTAAATTTCCTTTTGTTCTGCCCGGGCATTTCGCCACCATACCCACCAGCCAACCCCAAGTACCAGGGCAATTAAACCCAAAATCCCAAACGCCCAGGGGAGAAAGGAACGGATATCAAACTGACCAGGAATATTTTCTAATGGGGCTGCAGGTTCCACGGGCTGGGATTGAAAGCTGAGTTCCTGATCCGGTTTTTCATACTGGATGGTCATTCGGTATTCAGAACCTGCCTTGATGGAGCCGACCTGTCTTTCATAGTAAGTCAATCCATCTTCACCCAACAGGCTGTTGCCAAGGGGAGGTTGGATGGCAACCCGGCTGGAATGGATGGGCGCCTGGACGGAGAAGGACAGGCTGCGCACTTCCATATCCCCGGGCCAGATGTAAGTGATTTCCCGCTTTGGCTGATCCTGGTTAATTACAGGATCATAGTATTCCACCTGGAGAAGGTTGGAGGGGGTGGTCAATGTGATCCATGCCCAGTCACCCTCCGGGCGGTACTGGTAGTCCAAAAGGTACGGCATCTCATCTTCCAGGTAATACGCCACATTGTATGGTCTTCCAGCGCTTCGCGGGATGCGCAGGGCAACCTGGGCAGGAATGACGGTATTGGTATCCAGCACAATGCGGTAAATCACCAGCACTTCCGGCTGATCATATTCCGGCCAAATGTTGACCAGCAGGCTGTCAATCACCGGCTGATTCTCCACCTGGGCAAACCCAACCAGCCCCGGAACAATCGCCAGCAAGATTAAAATGAAAACCAAGCGAGCTAAATGGTTAATTTTCATACATCGATTATATTACCATAGAAGTCCCGCCATAATTTAACAAGCAGATTGCGATGCATTGTTGCTGACGTATTATAATTAGAAAAGTGCAGACGCATTGTGGGATCCAGGCTTGGCACAAATAATCTAAGGAACAATCCTTCCTGAATCCCCCGGATTATCTGATTGAAAGGAATTCCTCATGGCATCTTCCAACTTCTACATTGGGCGGCTGTTTGATCTTGCTTCCGGCAAGCTGCAGGAACAAAATGTTGAACTGGACCCTTCCAACCTGACCACTCACGCCATCATCACCGGTATGACCGGTTCGGGTAAAACCGGTCTGGGTGTCATCCTTCTCGAGGAGGCAGCCCTCCATAATATCCCGGCAATTATCCTGGACCCCAAGGGTGATCTGACCAACCTGGTGCTGCACTTCCCGGATTTTCTTCCAACCGATTTTGAACCCTGGCTGGACCCCGAATCTGCCCGGCGGCTGGGGAAGCCATTGGAGGAAGTTGCGGCAGAAACCGCCACCCGCTGGAAGGATGGACTGGCTTCCTGGGGATTGGGATCGGAAAACGTGCGCGAGCTGGCAAAAAGTGCCCAATACACGATCTTCACGCCCGGTTCATCCTCCGGAAAATCAGTCAACATCCTTTCCTCATTTGCCAAGCCGGATCAGTTGTGGGATCCCAACCGGGAAACCCTGCGGGAAAAAATCGCCACCATTGTCACTGCCCTGCTCAACCTGGTAGGCGTGAAGGATATTGACCCCCTCCGTTCCCGGGAGCATATCCTGCTCTGCAACCTGTTGGAAAATGCCTGGAGCCAGGGTCGTTCGCTGGACCTGACGGAATTAATTCTGGAAGTCCAAAACCCGCCATTTGACCGGCTGGGAGCCTTCCCGCTGGATAATTTCTTCCCTCCAAAGGACCGGTTTGACCTGGCGATGCTGCTTAACAGCTTCCTTGCCTCCCCCTCCTTTCAGTCATGGCTGGAAGGGCAGCCGCTGGACATCGGCAGCCTTCTTTATACGGAAGACAATCGCCCGCGCCACTCCATTTTTTATACAGCGCACCTCAGTGAAAACGAGCGGATGTTCTTTACCACCCTGCTGTTTGCCTCCATCGAATCTTGGATGCGCGCCCAGCGCGGCACCAGCGGGTTGCGCCTGTTGATTTATTTTGACGAAATCATGGGATACCTGCCGCCGGTTGCCAATCCCCCCTCACGGGTGGTAATGCTGCGCATGTTGAAGCAGGCGCGTGCCTTCGGCGTGGGAATTGTCCTGTCCACCCAGAACCCGGTGGATGTGGACTATAAAGCCCTATCCAATGCCGGTATCTGGATGATCGGTCGCCTGCAAACCCAACAGGATAAGGACCGCCTGCTGGATGGTCTGCGGGTTGCCAGTGGAACGGTGGACCCGGCTGAGTATGACCGCCTGATTTCATCGCTCGGCAAACGAACATTTGTATTTCACAATGTGCACAAGCCCCAGCCGGTGATATTCCAAACGCGCTACACAATGAATTATCTTGCCGGTCCATTGATGCGAACCGAAATTCCCCAATTGAATCAACTGGCAGGAGTTACCGATTTGCCAGCCTTATCCCAGGCTGCCGCTCCTGCTGCCGAACCGGGTGCGTCATCTGCGCCCCAGACCCTCACTCCCAGGGTGGATGCGGCACCCGGTTTAAGCGGCAAGCCATCCGTACCCGCCGGAGTCAGTGAAATCATTCTGCCCACCGATTTGACCGTTGGGCAGGCTGTCGAAGCCGCCCAGGTTCAGCTTACCGGAGCCGTTGAGCCGGAAGGAATTCTCTACCGACCCACCCTGCTTGCCCAGGCGGAAATCCGCTACCTGGCACGCAAGTACAACCTGGAACACATCCGCCAGCTGGCTGTTTTGTTAACCGACCCCGGTACAGGTTTGGTTCGCTGGGAGGATTTTACCTGCAAACCCATCCCGCCAACTGCCTTTGCCTCGCAACCCCTCCCCGGCAGCCGGTTTGAGACCCTTCCCAACTGGCTTTCGGATGCAAAACGGGTAAAAACCTACGAAAGTGACTTCACCGATTGGGTTTACCGCACCGGGACAATCCGCCTGCGGGCAAACGAAGCACTGGGCGTCTATGCATCCCCCGAAACCAGCCCCGAGGAATTCCGTAAAATGTGCCATGATGCAGTTGGGAAAGCCATGCAAGCCGACCTGGATAAGATTGAGACCACCCACAAACAAAAGCTGGCAGCTTTGCAATCCAAGATTAAGAGACAATCGATGGAAGTGGAGAGCCAGGAAAAAGAGTTAAACCAGCGCCGTCTTGAGGAGGCTGGTGCAGGTGGCGAATTTCTGCTCAGCGTGTTTGGCGGACGAAAGCGCAGCCTTTCCACCAACCTGACCAAGCGCCGCCTGACCGCCCAGGCAAAACAGGACCTGGAACAGGAACTGGCGGAACTGGAAGAACTGGAAGCCCAGCTTAAAAAGATAGAGGAAGAAAACGCCCTTGCTGTGGAAGAAGCCCAAAAGCGCTGGCAGGAAATTGCCGATCAGGAATCTGAAATTCCTGTCACTCCATATAAAAAGGATATTTACCTGCAAGTGTTCAGCATTGCCTGGCTGCCCCATTACCTGGTTCGAGTGGGAGGCGCGCTGCGGGAAATTCCCGCCACTTCGCAGGCAGTTTAATCAGGTCATTTCCTGCCTGCCGGAAAGCGCCCTGAGCAGGGTGTTCTGATCGGCATATTCCAGGTCACCGCCAACGGGTAATCCCCGTGCCAGGCGCGTGATTCGCACACCCAGCGGGGTTAATTGCTGCCGCAAATACAACGCCGTGGCATCCCCCTCCATACTCGGGTTGGTCGCGATAATCACTTCGGTCACCCTGCCGGATTTGACACGCTCAACCAGTGGAGCAATTTTCAGATCTTCGGGTCCCACCCCTTCGATGGGGGAAAGAACACCGTGCAAAACATGGTACTTCCCATAAAAACCCGATGTGCGTTCCAGCGCCAGGACATCCAACGGTTCCTCCACCACGCAGATTACCCCCTCATCGCGGCGGTCATTGGCGCAGATTTCACATACCGGCTGATTTGCCAGGGTAATATTGAAGCAGACTTGGCACTGCCCGGTGGCGGATTTTAAGTGCAGCAATGCCTCTGCCAGCAGTTGAGAAGCTTCATCTGGTGCACGCAGCAGGTAAAAAGTCAACCGTGAGGCAGACTTGGGACCAATCCCCGGCAGCCGCTCAAAAGCCGTGATCAGATTCTGGACCGGTTCCGGCAATAGAGCCATGGGAACCGTTTCTGTTAAAACAAGCCCGGCAAACCGCTTGTCAGCGGACCCAGGCGCTCTTCTGATAAGCGGCGGGACTGTTCCAACGCCAGGTTGACTGCCGAGAGAACCAGATCCTGCAGCATTTCCGCATCGGCATCCTTTAACACTTCCGGATCAATCTCAACCGATTTACAGACCTGGTCGCCGGTCATGGTCACCTTGATGACTCCGCCACCCACACTGGCGGTAACCGTCTCTTCCGCAAGCTTTGCCTGGGCTTCCGCCATTTGCTCCTGCAGGCGTTGAATTTGAGCCATCATGCCGCCGCCCCCGGCTGCACCCCGTCCTGCGGGTCGATTATATCCTTT
>JAGVUS010000374.1 GCA_019136175.1 Chloroflexota bacterium
GACCATCCGCACTTGATCTTCCTTTCCATCTTTTAAAGGAAGGTGGCAGACGATTGAGGGATGTCATGGTACAATCCTTCCGTTTGGCATCTCTCCGCCGGTGGTATATCTATGAGGCAAGTACAAAAGAAAAAATTTCCCGTAAAACTGGGATTGATCCTGCTGACCTATATTGCCTTCATTTCATTGGGCTTGCCGGATGGCTTGCTGGGAATCGCCTGGCCTTCAGTGCGGGGGGATTTTCACATCCCACTGGATGCGTTGGGAATGCTGCTGGTAGCCTCCACTTCGGGGTATCTTGCTTCCGGTTTTCTCAGCGGTCGGTTGATCTCCCGTATGGGGGTGGGAGGGGTGCTTGCCGCCAGCTGCGCCCTGACGGGCGGAGTTTTCCTTTTGTACACGGTGGTTCCAGCCTGGTGGATGATGGTTCTGCTTGGAATTGGGGCAGGGTTGGGCGCGGGTGCGATTGACGCCGGTCTTAATACCTATGTGGCGGCAAATTTTGGTGAAGGATTAATGCAGTGGCTGCATGCCAGTTACGGGATTGGCGTTACATTAAGCCCACTCATCATGACCACGGCAATCAATTCCTTCCAGTCCTGGCGATTAGGATATGCAGTGGTGGGCATTGCCCAACTGGCGCTGGGGGGCGGCTTCCTGTTTACCTTGCCGCTGTGGACGCAAAAACCCTCAGGTGCAGCAGAGGCGACTGAGCCGAGCCTGACCGATTACAAGACGCCCTACCTGAATACCCTGCGCCAGCCGGCAGTCTGGTTGAGCTTGCTCTTGTTCTTTCTGTATACCGGTGCGGAAGTTTCGCTGGGCACCTGGGCATACACCTTGTTGACCGAATCGCGTGGAATACCTTCCCGGGCGGCGGGTCTTTGGGCTGGCAGCTATTGGGCAATGTTCACCATTGGACGAATCCTGGCGGGTTTGTACGCCAAAAAAGTGGGCATTCACCTGCTGGTGCGCGGCAGCCTGCTGGCTGCATTGACAGGCGCAGCGCTGCTCTGGTGGAATCCATCCGATACAGTCAGCCTGGTGGGTGTGGCGCTGGTTGGCTTTGCCATTGCGCCCATCTTCCCGGCACTGGTCTCCGGCACCAGCCAGCGGGTTGGTCCGATGTACGCCATCAATACCATTGGCATGCAGATGGGTGCAGCGGGTCTGGGTACAGCGACCATCCCCGGTCTGGTGGGCGTGCTTGCGGATCGGATTTCACTGGAAGTGGTGCCGGTATGTCTTTTTGTCCTCTTTGCGATGTTGGTGGGTTTCTACAGTCTTTCCATACGCCTGAGCCGGAACCTGAAACCAGAGGAAACGAAAGAAATGAGGGAATGAAAATATTCGAGACGGAACGTTTGCTGTTCCGGCACCTGGAACCGGGAGACCTGGATGATTTATATGCCCTGTACCGGGATCCCGAAGTTCGCCGCTTTTTTCCTGAAGGCACCTACACCCGCGAACAGACCCAGTTGAGATTGGAGAGTTACCTGCAGGGGTACCGGGAAAATCCAAGGCTTGGATTTTGGGCGACAATCCTCAGGGAAAGCGGGGAATTCATCGGGCGCTGCGGACTGCTCCCCTGGGTGATTGATGGGCGCGCTGAAATTGAGATCGCTTACATGCTTGCCAGGCAATTTTGGGGGCGGGGACTGGGCACCGAGGCTGCGGAGGGGATTGCCCGGTATGCCCGGGACACGTTGAATATCAACCGCTTGATCTGCCTGATCGACCGGGAAAATCAGGCATCCATCCGGGTGGCGGAAAAAGTTGGCATGGCTTTTGAAAAAGAAGGCAGGGACGAACTGGGTCCATATCTGCTATACTCAATGAGCAAATAATCTGTATCATTTCCCAATTCCATATCATTTTGGCTCTCAGGAGGTTGTGTCATGCCCTGGCAGCATGCATTAAGAGGTGATTCTCTTTCCTGGCTCCTGGAGCCGGATGTTCCAGGGGTCCGCTACCTGGCTTTGCGGGATTTGCTGGATGTGTCGGAAGGACATCCCGACCTGGTGGCTGCCCGAAAACTTGCACACCAGGAAGGACCGATTGCCCGGGTGTTGGAGAAAATGGAGCCGGAGGGATACTGGGTGAAACCCGGACCCGGTTATGGTCCCAAGTACCGTTCTTCGGTCTGGGCGATGATTCTCCTGGCGCAAATGGGCGCGTCCATCCATGAAGATGCACGCATCTCGCGGGCATGCGGGTACATGCTGGACCATGCCCTGGCTCCGGGCGGGCAATTTTCCCATTCCGGGGCACCGTCCGGCACCTTTGACTGTTTGCAGGGCAACCTCCTGTGGTCCTTGATGACACTGGGATGTTCTGATTCAAGGCTGCAAACGGCATATGAGTGGGCGGCGCGGACGGTTACCGGGGAAGGATTGGCGCCTATGACCGAAAAGCGCGCCGAAATGCGCTATTATGCCTACAAGTGTGCCCCAAATTTTGCCTGTGGTGCAAATAACAGGCTGCCCTGTGCATGGGGGGCGGTCAAGGTGATGTTGGCGTTTGGCAAGCTTCCTCCAGCCTGGCAGTCGCCATTCACCCGGAGCGCCATTCAGCAGGGGATTGAGTTCCTGCTGGGGATTGATCCCGTTACGGCGGCATATCCAACCCCGCAGGGCACACCTCCCAGCCGGGACTGGTGGTTGTTTGGTTTCCCGGTTTTTTATGTGACGGATATTCTCCAAATCCTGGAGGCGCTGACTGCACTTGGCTTCGGCAGGGATGCACGATTGCGAAACGCCTTGGACCTGGTTTGCCAAAAGCAGGATGTGAATGGTCGCTGGCTGCTGGAGTACGACTACACCGGCAAGACCTGGATGAGTTTTGGCAGGAAGAAACAACCCAACAAATGGGTGACCCTGCGCGCCCTGCGGGTGTTGAAAGCTGCTGATTGAAACGGAGGACCCATGGATAAGATGGATTTATACAAGGAATTCAAACATCTTTACCAGCCATCGGCAAAAGAAGTGGCGATGGTGAATGTTCCGCCCTTGAATTTTTTAATGGTGGATGGAATGGGTGATCCCAATCATTCCCGGGCTTATATGGATGCCATGGAAATCCTGTATTCGGTATCCTACACCTTGAAGTTCATGATCAAGAAAGGCTCCGAGGCGATTGATTACCGTGTCATGCCGTTGGAAGGGCTGTGGTGGGCGGACGACATGACAAAATTTATGGAAAACCGGGATGCCTGGAAGTGGACAATGATGATCATGCAGCCTGACTTCATTACCGTGGAAATGGTGGATGTTGCCATTGGAGAAGTGCGAAAAAAGAAGAACCCTCCCGCCATTGGGAAAATTCGGTTTGAGAATTATCATGAGAGATGGTCCGCCCAGATCATGCATATCGGACCTTTCTCTGAAGAAGGACCAACCATTGAGAAAGTTCATCAGTTCATTGCTGACCGGGGCAGATTGACCGGCAAGCATCACGAAATTTACCTGAGCGATATCCGGCGGGTTGACCCTGCCAGGTGGAAGACGGTTATTCGCCAGCCCATGGAATTGAACCAGGTATAAATCCGGTTGAAAGCTCAATCCAAAAGCGCGACAATCAGGCTGACATGGATCCTGTTGACCCATATCAGCAGGAGGTGAGGTGTGAATACCGTATCACGGCGCATTGTAATGATTCTGGCTGCCTGTGTTATTTTTATCAGCCTGGCGGTCCTGGCTTTTTGGGCATACACATCTTTCCAATTGGCACGGGCAAAGCAACAATATGGGGTGTACCCAACCATGCGGGAAGGGATGTTGGCGAAAATTGAGGAAAATTATCAGGGAATTATTGACATCCAATGGGGGGCAGATGGACCCAACGCAAAGGATGGCAGCAATCCCCACATTGGTTTTATCACCGCCAGGGTGTGGGCGGACAGCCGGATGGATGGCAAACCGGTGGGGAATGACATTCACGACTTTGATTTTCCAGGGTCATTTTTTCTTCTCACCAGGGAAGGTTGGGTTTCCATGCCTGAAGGTGCCTTCCCTGAAGTTATTGGGCTGGGAATGGTTTTGTTTGATCTGGCTGGAACGCCGTAAGAAAACCACATACCGATAACCGCACAATGAAAACGACCTCACTGCCGGAAGACCTCCTTCAAGTTCTGAAGGAATTGGTGACAGGTGCGCAACTTGTCCTGGATGGCGCATTTGTGGGGGCTTACCTGCAGGGCTCCTTTGCACACGGTGGATGGGACGCTGACAGTGATGTCGATTTTGTTGTGGTTGTGGAGCGCGATGTGACCGATACGGAAGCAAATGGATTACAGGCTCTCCATTCCCGCATCTTTGACCTGCCCGTTCCATGGGCGCAGCACCTGGAAGGCTCCTATTTTCCCTTGCACCTGCTCAGGCGGGATGACCCAACCCGTTCCCCCTTGCTGTACATTGACAATACCAGCCGCATCCTGGAACATTCCAACCATGATAACACCCTGGTTGTTCGCTGGGTGTTGCGGGAACGCGGGCTGGTCCTCGCAGGTCCTGACCCGGCGGCGATTGTGGTTCCCATCCCTCCGCAGGATTTATGCCGGGAAGTGCGGTACACAATGGAAGAGTGGGGTGAGGAAATCCGAACCGGGAAATATCACCTTGACAACCGCTGGGCACAGCCCTTTGTCATGATCAGTTACTGCCGCATGCTGCACACATTGTGCACAGGTCAGGTGAATTCCAAGCTTGCCGGAGTGGCATGGGCAATCCATTCGCTGGATGCCCGCTGGGCGGCTCCCATTCGCAAAGCCTGGCAGGATCGTCCCAATCCATCCCTCAAGGTGCGTCTGCCAGCAGATTTGGGGGATATGGAAACCACGCTGGAATTCATTGAATATTCCCTTCAACTGCGCGATCATCTGGCATTTCCTGCTGGCTGTGATTCATAACGAAACGGGGCGGATGGTCATTTTTGCCGCCATCCGCCCCGAAAATGGAAATACCTTTTACTGGTCAAACTGGAAGCTGTCGAGGAAATGGTTGTACAGATCCCAGTCCTCTTTGTTGCCGGTATGCAGGATGGTGATGGAATACAATTGTCCGGAGTGGGCGAAGAAGTAATGGTCGTAATTGTAGGACTGCCCGCTTTGCGTCTCAAACCGGATGTGGACTGCAGTGGTTCCCGCAATTTGCACATCTTCCTTCCGTTCTTCAGCCAGCATGTTGTGATCCGTTAACCAGGTGACCAGGTCCGCGCCTTCCGGCAGGCGATATTCATCCCGGTCCTGCGGATGAGCAATATAAATCATAGGCCAGTTATTGTCATCCACCATGGGACCCAGGATCGAATAACTGTTGGTGGGATCGTCATTCTCCACGATCGAGGCATCTGCCGGGTAATGAAAGCTGTAGCCGAGATCGCCATACCGGTACACCTTGCAGCCATCCGCGGCAATCTCTTCCGTGGGGACAGTGTTGGAATCGGGATTTTCCGGCTCGGGTGTGATCAGGCTGTCACCGGGCTTGCATTCGCCGCGGTAGAAAGCCCACTCATCGCATTCGCTTCCATCCGTAAATTTACAGATTCCATATTGCCCCCCGGAGGCATCCGTGCGGATTTCCAGCGTCCCGTCATTTTGCTGGCAGTAAACAGATGCCGGGTTGGGCAGGTTTGCGCTGGTGGAATCGCTCTGGGTGGGGGTGGGCGTGCAGGCTGCCAGGGCAACCAGACCCATCAAAAAAAGAAGTGAGAGGAAAAATTTACTGTTCATCTTGCTCCTCCTTGCGGTTGCACTGGGGGAAGTTTTCCCCCCTTTGCTGGTGATCTGTGCAAGTGCGCCTGGGATTAATGGCATGACGATGATCGTGGTGAAAATGTTCCTTAAAAAAGTCAACATTTTGGAATTTGATATTAATTTAACATGAAATAATTGTATAATGCAGATATTGGGATATCCATCATATTGGGGGTGGATTTATTAAGCAAGGAGGAAGGCGTGTCGGGCACTCCCATCATTGAAATCCGGGATTTTTGCAAAACGTATGGCAAGGACGTTGCCGTGGACGGCATCAGTTTTACCGTTCACACAGGGGAGATATTTGGCTTGCTTGGACCGAATGGCGCCGGAAAGACCACCACATTGGAATGCCTGGAAGGGCTGCGTTCCCCAACTTCCGGAACGCTGCAGGTGGCAGGGCTCAACCCGGCGGCGGAATTTCACAAGCTGCGTAATGTGATCGGGGTCCAACTGCAATCTGCCGGGCTGCCGGAAAGTATTACCCCCGAGGAGGCGATGAGATTTTTCTGTGCCTATCATGGGGTTGCTCCCCGCATGGAATTGTTGGAGGAAATGGGGCTCCAGGATAAGCGAAAAGCCCAATTCTATGACCTTTCCGCCGGGCAGCAGCGGCGGCTGGTGCTGGCACTGGCAATTGCCCATTCCCCCAAAATCCTGTTCCTCGATGAACCCACTGCCGGGCTGGATGTGGCGTCCCGCGTGGAACTGCATGACAGGATGCGGAAATTAAAATCCAGCGGCACCACGATCATTCTCGCCACACATGACATGGCGGAGGCAGCCGATTTGTCCGACCGGGTTGGAATCATGTTGAGAGGCAAACTGGTTACAATTGGCACTCCGCTGGAAATTACTGCCACCGGTGCCGGTCTGACGCGCATCTCTGTGCGGACACAGGGTGGTTCCCTCCTTTCAAGGGATGTCATCTTTCCGGCTGTCCAGAAACAAATGGAGCGGGATGAGTACATCATTTACTACAGTGTCGATATTGGTTCCACGGTTTCCGCAATTATTGAATATGTAAATGGGCACCAGGATTCGTTGGTGGATATGCGGGTGGAACGTCCTTCCCTGGAAGACCGGTTCCTTGAAATCACCGGAGCAGGAGATACCAGATGAATGCCTTTCTCCATCATTTTTCATTTGAGATCCGCACCGGAGTCCGTAACAAGCAATTGCTGTTGATGAATTACCTGTTTCCGCTTGGATTTTACCTGTTGATGGGCTTCATCATGCCCCAAATCAATCCCCCCTTTCGGGAGACCCTGGTTCCTGCCATGGTTGTGTTTGCAATTTTATCGGCAACCCTGCTGGGGATACCGGATCCGCTGGTAACCGCCCGGGAGAATGGTGTTTTCCGCAGTTACAAAATCAACGGCATCCCTGCAGTTTCCATCCTGCTCATCCCGGCGCTGACCACCATCCTTCACCTGGTCGTTGTTTCGGGTTTGATCCTGGTCACCGCGCCGCTGTTATTTCAGGCTCCGTTACCGCAAAACTGGCTGAATTTCCTGGCGGTTTTTGGTGCCATGCTGCTTGCCTGTGCAGGAATCAGTGTATTGATTGGCGTGATATCGGCAAATTCACGCATGACGGTCCTCTGGTCGCAAATCGTTTTTGTTCCCTCCATGCTCCTTGGCGGTTTGATGATGCCGTACAACCTGCTCCCCAAATTTGCTGGCAAGCTTGCCCAGCTGTTGCCTGCCACCCATGCCATGAATGCATTCTCCGGGCTGGCAATGGGCGGAACAGCGGATTTTTCTCCATGGGGTTCCGTGATTGTCCTTTTGGTCACTGGTTTGCTGTCATTTGGACTGGCGTGGTATCTCTTTTGCTGGGACAGCCGCAACACCACCCGGCGGGGGAGTGTGTGGATGGCATTCCTGGTATTGGTGCCAGTGCTTGTGGGGATGTTCCTGTTTGAATAAAAGAATGAACAGGAGGCTGTATGGAATGGCTTGTGAATAAAAAAATTGTCTGGAGGGGTCTTTTGCTCCTCCTTTTTTTCCTTGCCATGGCGGGTCCCTGGATGTTTGACCGAATCTGGGTTCCAGCAGAGTACACCTGCTCGGCTCCCTTTGTTCGTCTGGACGAAAATTTCTGCGGTTCACCTTTGTCTGGGTTTTGGTTGGTGAACCTGTTGATGGGCGTTTTGTGGGGATTGAGGGAATTGCTGATGGGACGGATGTCCTTTGCTGGTTGGGTTAAGGAAGCGCCTGCCGGGCTGGTATTTCTGATTCTCTGGCTGCC
>JAGVUS010000481.1 GCA_019136175.1 Chloroflexota bacterium
GCTCCATGGAACCAGCGGCGACTGAAGCAGAATTTTTTCAAGGGGTTTAAGCGGACCATGGTAAATGAGCTTTTGTCCCTTGGAAGCAAATGTGTCTTCTTGAAGAAAATGCCAGGGTTCTTCCTGTTCAATGTCATATCCAAGAATTTCAATGTCCTTGGGATCTCCGACGCCCAGTCCCATCTCGTGCGCCATCCGGATGAATGGAATGGACATGGGATCAAATCCCTGGAGCTTGGCGGAAATGGCATCAATTGCCACCTGGTCGGACGAAGCCAGCAGGATGTTTTTCTCATGCCAGCGCATTGCCCGGGGTCCGGGACCATCTCCGGCAAAAGTGCCATCCATGACTGCAAAAATCCCCGGGTGGATTTCCCGCTGGATCATTAACAGGTCCACCAGGGTTTCGTGGATCTTGGCATGTGTCCAGTGGCGGTTGCGGTGGAGTAATCCCCCAAATGCATTTTTCATTGCCCCGGTTATGGTGGTGAAGACATGGGTTTTCACCGTCGGTAGATGAACAATGTTTTTCCCCATTAATGCTTTGGGAATGAAAACACCTTCCGGGTAAATTTTATCCAGTACCAGGAAGGGATGGGTCTTGGGGACATAGTGGACCCATTCAAATTTTTCTTCATACAAATAGGTACATGGAACCTGATACAGGTCTGTGACGAATTTGTGTTTGTTGTTGGTTTCGCCGACCGATGTATCCACAACCACGGTGTCGTTGTGAATCCCTTCCAGGTCATCATATCCCATTTTCCGCAAAGCCCGGATCACCCCCTCCAGTTGCCATGGGGTGGTGGAGCAGGCAGGATACCAGGTTTGCCACGAGATGTTAATTTTTAAGCCTGTTGTTATTCCCTGGGGGAGGGCATCCTGTACCCGTCCAAGGATCATTAATTGTTCGATATCATCCAAGACTGTCCCGGGGGTGGTTTTCAGGACAGCAACTTTTCCTTTTCCTGGAAAATCACTCATGTTACACCTTCCTTTTATACCCTCATTGTACTAAACTCTTGTGATTCCATCCAGCAATAGTAAGCCAACTGTAAACTGGAATCGCTTTTTTCGGGATTGGATGCAAAATAAGTTCGGTTATAATCAATTATCAGAGCATCTTTATAGGATTTCCCAAAAATCATTTTAAGGGAACGGATTGTACCAAGTTGGAATTTGGTACAGGGAGGGTACACTGGATACACACCGCATCACGCAAAATTTTGACCAGGAACCAGGACCTGTCAAGCAGCTGCCACCCGGAACCATCCTGCAGGATCGGTACCTGATCCAGGATGTGATTGGTGTGGGGGGAATGGGATCTGTATATCGGGCACGCGACCTGCGATTTCAGAATGTAATCAAGCTGGTGGCTGTGAAGGAAATGATTAATTCCAGTCCCGATCCACTCATCCGGCAGACCATTGTCCAAAATTTTGAGCGGGAAGCAAATATTCTTGCCACCCTGAACCATCCCTCCATCTCCAAAATTTTTGACTTTTTTAACCACGAGGAACGATCCTATCTTGTCCTGGAATTCATTCAGGGCAAGGATATGGAAGCGGTTATCGAAGATTCTGATGGTTTTATCAGCGAAGAAAGGGTAATTTCCTGGGCTGTTGAATTGTGTGATGTGCTGACCTACCTGCATTCCCACAAACCGGAGCCGATCATCTTTCGGGACATGAAGCCCTCCAATGTGATGGTCACTCCCCAGGATCATATTGTCCTGATTGATTTTGGAATTGCCAAAACATTTCAGACTGGAAAAAAGGGAACCATGATCGGTACGGAGGGCTATTCCCCTCCCGAACAATACCGGGGTGAGGCAACACAGCTGGCGGATATTTATGCCCTGGGTGCAACGATGCACCATGTGTTGACCAGGTGGAATCCCCGCCTGGAAGCACCATTCTCTTTCCAGGAACGTCCCATTCGCAAAGCCAATCCCAATGTCTCTGTGGAACTGGAAGCAATTGTAAATACTGCCCTGCAGTACAATCCACCGGACCGTTTTCAGACTGCTGAGACGATGAAGGAAGCCCTGCTCTCTGCTGCCAGAAAGACCGGGATCCTTTCGCGAATTTCAATGCCCGCCCCGGATGGCGGCAAGGGGGTTAAACCAATCTGGACATTTCAATGTGAGGATGAAATTCGCTCCTCGGCAGCTTACGATCGTGGAGTGGTGTACATTGGGTCTTATGATAATAACCTCTATGCCGTTAATGGCGGTGATGGAAAAATGGTCTGGAAATACCCGACCAACGGGGGGGTTGTTGGTTGCCCGGTGATTGTGGACAACCTGGCGATATTTGGTTCGGAAGACAGCAATCTTTACGCGGTCAGCACCCGGACAGGTAAATTGGATTGGACCTTCCAGACAGAGGGACCCATTCGGAGTTCTCCCAAAGTATCCGAGGGACACGTTTTTATTGGCTCGGATGACGGTTATTTCTACGCAATCAATTTGGCTGCCAACCGCATGACGTGGAGATTGGATGTTGTGGACCCAATCCGTTCATCGCCGGTATTGACAAATGAGTATGCATATTTTGGCTGTGAAAGCGGAGAGTTGTACTGCGTGGATTTCCGCGGAGAGATCCGCTGGCGGTTTCGTTCAAAACGACCCATTACTTCATCACCATTCCTGACACAGGGAGTTGTTTATGTAGCTTCCCTGGATGGAATGGTCTATGCCCTGGATGCCCAATCCGGGTGGGTGATCTGGCGTTTTCGCATGGGGAAGGGCTCGGTATCATCACCCATCCGGTCAGATAATTTGGTCATCCTGGGCTCTGCAGATGAACATATCTATTGCCTGGATGCCAACAATGCCAAGGAAATTTGGAAATTTAAAACCGGGCACCAGGTGAGCGGATCACCGAGGGTCTATAAAGATTGCGTGTATTGCGGTTCCGCGGACGGTAATTTTTACTGCCTTGAAACCAGGACCGGTCGGCTGCGGTGGAAATTCACAACCGGGGGACCGATTACTGCGGCTCCGTTAATTCAGGACGACGTCATTTATATTGGTTCGACGGATCGAATTTTGTATGCGTTTCTGCCGTAGGGTGTAAAATTAACCACATGGACTGGGAAAGAGGTAGCGTGTGCTCAATTTTTTGAAAACTTTGTTTATCAAGAAGAAGCCTGTAGTGTCGGCAGCTGAGCCTGTCCAGACAGCTCCATTGACGGACGAGCAGATGGGTTCCATTGAAATTCCCCATGTTTACAATCCTCCCCAGATTCTGGTTGGAACATCCCAATCTGTTGGCGTGCAGCGAGACCATAACGAGGACACCCTGTACGCACTTTCCTCCGTGCTGGCAGAGGGAAAGAGTGCCGTCCCATTTGGCATATTTATAGTGGCAGATGGAATGGGCGGGCATCAGTATGGTGAAATTGCCAGCGGTGTGGCTGCACGAACCATGAGTGAGTATATCCTTTCGGGTTTATACCTTCCATATCTTTCGCCAAATGGTTCGCAGGCGATTGAAAGCATGCAGGAACTCATGGAAAAGGGAGTCCGGGAAGCCCAACAGGCGGTTCGAAGGCATGCACCGGGTGGGGGAACCACACTAACGGCAGTTGTGATCCTGGGGGAACAGGTTACATATGCACATGTTGGCGACAGCCGGGCTTACCTGGTCCACCCTGAAGGACGTCTTGTGGCGATTACCCAGGACCACTCGCTTGTGCGGCGTTTGGTGGAACTGGGACAAATAACCGAAGAGCAGGCGATTAATCATCCCAACAAGAATGTGCTGTATCGGGCTTTGGGTCAAACCGAACCGGTTACCCCGGACATGGGTACCCGCCAGCTTCCCCACCCTGGTGGAATCCTGATTTGCAGTGATGGATTGTGGGGCGTGGTGCCGGAAGACCAAATCCTTGATATTCTTAAGAAGGCAGCCAATCCATCCCTGGCGTGCCAGGAACTGGTGGATGCAGCAAACCAGGCGGGTGGTCCGGATAATATCAGCGTCATATTGATCCAGTATTTATAAGGGAATTGTGGAGCAGGATTACTATAACCTTCTTGGCATCCCATTTGATGCGACCGGGGAAGAAATCCGGAACGCATACTTTGATGCTGCCCGTCTGCATCATCCAGACGCCAATCATTCCGAGGAGAATGGTGAAGTATTTCTTGCCATTCAAGAGGCATTTGAAGTCTTGTCCAATCCGAAGAAGCGTGCAGAATATGACCGGACTCTACCGGAAACATACCATACCAAATCTGCTCTGGTTCTTCATAGCCGATTCAGTCGAAACACGATCCCCTTATTGGGTGAGCCGCAGGTTGTCTATGCTTTGCTTGAGTTAACCTGCACTGCAGAAACAGATCCTCTCCGGCTGCCGTCAATTGACCTGTGCCTGGTTGTTGACCGGTCCACATCGATGGCGGGAGACCGGCTGATGATGGTGAAGGATAATATTGAACAGCTATTGAATTTGCTGCGTCCCCAGGACATATTCTCAATTGTCACGTTCAGCGACCGGGCGGAAGTATTTCTTCCCCCCACCAGGGTTGGTGACTTAAATCGAAAAGAATTGCGATTGAATCAACTAATCCCATCTGGTGCGACTGAAATATTCCAGGGTTTAAATGCTGGATTTCAACTGTTCACACGCGGGACGACTGGAAGTGCAAGCCGGCAAATCGTGTTGATGACAGACGGGCACACTTACGGTGATGAGGAAGCATGTTATCAGCTTGCAAATGAGGCTGCTGAACAGGGCATTCTGATCAATGCGCTTGGATTTGGAAGTGAATGGAACGATGGATTCCTTGACCAGTTATGCGCCATCAGTGGAGGAAACGCCTCTTATGTAATTAGTTCAAAGGACCTTTATACCTTCTTTGAACAGAAAATGAGGAGTTTGGAAAACCTCTATGCCCGCCAGATCCAACTGAAATTTGAATCGGATCCGGCAGTGCAACTCCGGTATGCCTTCCGGATTCGACCTGAAATCAGCCCGCTTCCCATCTCCAATCAAATTCCGCTGGGGGGATTGCATTATGGAAAACAAATATCCATCATGCTTGAATTTGTGATCTCGCCGCTGAAAGAAGGAATCACGGAAATTCAACTTGCAAAAGGGAAAATCAGCATGGAGATTCCTTCCATGCCGGTTTCCAAACATCGTCTTCTGGTGGATCTGAAACGTCCTGTCAGGACATCGTTGGATCGCGAGACCCCACCGGCTGCCATTCTGGATGCAATGTCGGTGCTGTCCATGTATAAAATGCAGGAAAAGGTTCGCCAGGAGGTGGGGGCGGGGAATATCGCGATGGCGACCCGGCACCTGCACCATCTGGCAACCCATTTACTGGCACGGGGAGAACGAAAATTGGCGCAAACCGTCCTGCTGGAAGCGGAATATTTGCAACAAAACCGAACCTTCAGCGCAGAAGGTGATAAACGGATAAAATATGGGACGCGTTCCCTTCTCATGCTTTTGCCTGCGGAGACAATGTCATCATGATCATCTGTCCCAACTGCCATCATCAAGAATTACCTGGTGTTTTATTTTGCAGTGAGTGCGGCGCGCAATTATCCAATGTGGAATCATTGACAACCCAATCCATCCGGCGGACGCCATCCGAATTACTGGATTCCATGGAGCAATCCCTGCCCCCCCTGGATCTATCTGCGCCGGAACCAATCCCTGAAACAGGATCCATCAAAATATCCTTGTTGTTTGTGGAAAGTGGAAAGATTGTTGATTTGACAGGACGCAGTGAATTCACTCTTGGGAGAGCCACGGAAGGTCAACCCATCCTGCCGGATGTGGATCTTGCGCCATATGATGCTTATTCACAGGGTGTTTCACGCTTCCATGCATCCCTCAAAATTGTCAGCCAGAGGATCTCCATTGTGGACTTGGGTTCATCCAATGGCACCCGTGTCAATGGTCAAAAAATTGTTCCCAACGTTGATTATCCCCTCAGTCATGGGGATATCCTGGCGCTGGGAAAATTTAAAATTCAGGTATTAATTCATTATTAAATTGACAAAGGATACCCATGCAATCGATTCTGGTACATATTGCAAATGAAGAACCAATTCTGGGTGAGGTGGATCAGTTGCCTGGAACAACAGATACAATCATCATCCTCAAGAACCCACGCAAGCGCGATGGCAAGGATTTGCATTACCTTGAACCGGAAATTACGACGATCATTCTCCCAATAGCACGAGCCAGCTTTATTGAGGTTATGACAACCCGGGAGGAGGACGAGATTATTACATTCGTCCGGGAGTAAACCATGGTTGATGATTCCTTTCGGAACCGGTTGATACTGGTTGTAGATGACGAGGAACGGATTGTCCGTTTCGTCCGGTTGAACCTGGAACACGATGGTTTTCGGGTGGTGGAGGCTTACCGGGGGATGCAGGCGTTGGACAAGGTACGTACAGAGATGCCTGACCTGGTTATCCTGGACGTAATGATGCCGGATGTGGACGGATTTGAAGTGTTGAAAACAATCCGCCAGGCGAGCACGGTCCCAGTGATAATGTTGACCGCCAAGGGGGAAGAGGATGACCGTGTCAGAGGGTTGGAACTGGGCGCGGATGATTATGTCACCAAACCGTTCAGCCCGCGGGAACTTGTTAGCCGGGTGCGGGCAGTCCTTCGGCGGAATGAACTGGCTGTGGGGACTGGTGTTACCGGAGAAATTGTTGTTGATGAGAGACTGATACTGGATTTATCCCGCAGGGAGGTGTGGGTGGAGGGCAAGCTTGTTAAGCTGCGACCCACTGAATACAGGCTTCTATATCATCTTGTTCAGAATGCAGGGTGGGTTCTAACGTATGACCAGTTGTTAACAAAGGTCTGGGGATATGAATACCGGGATGAACCCCACTACGTCCGGTTGTACATCAACTATTTACGGCAAAAGCTGGAAGAGGATCCAGCCAACCCCAAATACATCCTGACGGAACGGGGTGTGGGGTACCGATTTGTGGACTATCGCAGGGCACAAAACCCCGAAGCCATGTAACTTTTTGGTCGGGACCGCATCCAATATACGAATAAAGAATAGGAGATGTTTTCATGATCGATCAACCAATCCATGTAACCGACGCAGAGTTTGAGCAAAAGGTGCTTCAATCAACATTACCTGTCATCGTGGATTTTTGGGCTCCCTGGTGTGGTCCATGCCGGATGGTGGCTCCCATCCTGGATAAACTTGCCAGGGAATTTTCCGGAAAAATCGTTGTAGCAAAGGTAAATACCGATGAAAACCCGGAATGGGCAACCCGCTTTGGTGTCCAGGGAATTCCAACCATGTTGTTTGTTTATAGTGGAAAAGTGGTACATACCCAGGTGGGTGCATTACCAGAAGGGATTCTGCGGAACGTTGTAGAACAGTTCCTTGATTTTTCCTCCAAGAATGTTCCTGCTGCTGAATAACACTAATATTGGATATACAAAATTTACCCGGAGTGGATTTTTCCACTCCGGGTTTTGATTGATTGGTTTCTATTGTTCTTTTTCCCGCTGAATGACTGCTCCAAGGGAAGACAATTTCTGATCGACGCGTTCATACCCGCGGTCAATTTGACCAATATTTCGGATGACCGATGTCCCCCGGGCTGATAACGCCGCCAGCACCAATGCCATCCCGGCGCGAATGTCGGGGCTTTCCATTTTTTCTCCATACAACTGGCTGGGTCCCTGGATGATTACCCGGTGCGGGTCACAAAGGACGATATGGGCGCCCATCCCAACGAGTTTATCTGTGAAGAACATCCGGCTTGGGTACATCCAATCATGGAAGAGGATGGTGCCCCTGGATTGAGTTGCCACCACGATGGCAATGCTCATCAAGTCTGTGGGAAAGGAAGGCCAGGGCATGACGGATATTTCAGGGATGGCACCGCCCAGGTCGGGCTGCATTTCGAATGACTGTGCTGCGGGGACAATTATATCTTCACCGTCCACATTCCAGGTAAT
>JAGVUS010000293.1 GCA_019136175.1 Chloroflexota bacterium
ATACAACAATAAGAATCCTCCCCCTCCGGCTCCGGTAATTTTTCCACCCAGCGCTCCTGCCTTTTTTGCACGGTGATAGACCTCATCGATGGATGAATTGCTGATTCCGCTGGCTAGTTGTTTTTTAAACTCCCAGCTTTCATCCAACAATAAACCTATCGCATCGAGGTTTCCGCGTTGAAGTTCCTGGCGGGCGATGACAGCCATTTCTCGTAACTTGCGCAGGACAGGCAATCGGTTTTGGATATTGTTTTGTTGTTCACCCAAAATTGTGCTGGAAGAACGGGTAACCCCGGTAAAGAACAATAACAGATTTTCATTCAATCGGCTTGCCAGCTTGGGGCTGATGGCAACCCGCTCACAATTTACTTGACCTGTGGAGTTAAATTCAATAAAACGGATTCCGCCATAGGCTGCAATGTATTGGTCCTGGATGCCAATCGGTTTGTGCAGGGTTTCAATCTCGATTTCACAGGCTTCCTGTGCCAGCTGCTCGGCTGTCACAAGATGGTTGAGATAGGTGTGCATTGCGTGGAGTGCTCCCACCGTTACTGCGCTTGAAGATCCCAACCCGGACCCGGCAGGGATATCTCCCATGGTAGTAATTTCAACCGCTTCTGTAATTCCTGTGGTACGAAAGGCTTCCCGGATCAATTCATGTTGGATGTCCGTGACCGTATCCACAATTTCTGTACGGGTATATCCCACCCGCAGTTTATCGTCGAATCGTTGTTTGATGGTGACAAACACATATTTATTGATGGCGGTGGTCAATACACAGCCACCTTCAGAGAGATAGAAGGATTTAAAATCCGTTCCACCGCCAAAAAGACTGACCCGTAAAGGAGTTTGAATAACGATCATGCGAACTCGCGTTCCTTAAAGTACATTACTGTTTGTTGCAAACCTTGTTCCAGGCTTGTTTGGCAACCCCACCCCAATTCCCGGCGGGCGCGCTCGGCATTGAGATAAATTCGCCGAATTTCCCCCACTTTTGCCGGTCCATGGATGGGACCACCCCGATATCCGGTGAGTTCCTTCAAGCAATTAAAGATGTCGTTGATGCTGGTCCCATGCCCGGTTCCAAGATTATAGATCGCGGTGGGTTTTCGGCTATCCAATGCCAGAAGATTGGCTTCTGCACAATCACTCATATAAACGAAATCGCGTTCCTGCTTGCCGTCCCCGAAGATGGTCACCGGTTGATTGCAAAGCATTTGCCCGGTAAAAATGGCAACAACTCCACCTGTTCCATTGGGGTTTTGCCGGGGACCATACACATTGGGATACCGCAGGACAATATATTCCAGTCCATAATTCGCATGGAATAAATCCAGGTAGTGTTCAATGCTGTGTTTGCTGGCACCGTGCGGGCAAATAGGCTGAACGGGATGGCTTTCATCACAGGGTAAATAAACAGGTTCGCCATACACTGCGCCTCCAGCGGAACTGTAGATGAACCGGCGAATTGAATTCTGGATGGCAGCCTTCAGCAGGTTCAAGGATCCCAGGATATTCACTTCAGCGTCAAATATGGGATCCTCCATGGAACACCGGATATTCATCTGGGCAGCATGATGGTTGATCACCTCGGGCTTTTCTTTGGCAATCACCTCTCCAATCTCGGGGCTGCGGATATCCATTTGATAAAAAACAGCCCGGGGATTGACGTTGGACCGGCGACCCGTGGAAAGATCATCAATGACAGACACCTCGTGCCCGGCTTCGATATAACGATCCACAACGTGCGATGCAATGAAACCAGCTCCACCTGTCACCAGAATTTTCATGTCATATTCTCCAACGGTTTGGCAGGTAAAATCTCACGGGAAGCCATTAATACGCTCCCCGGCGTGATAAAACTGCTGGGATTGTTCTCAGCAGAATTTGGACATCCAGCCAGATGCTCCAGTTGCGCACATAATACATATCCAGCCGTACTCGTTCACTGTACGATACATCAGACCGCCCGCTGATCTGCCACAAACCGGTAATTCCTGGTTTGACGGTCAGTAAATTCATACCCAACTGGCTGTATTCGCTGATTTCACCGGGTGAAATCATACGGGGACCAACCACCGACATCTGCCCTCCCAATACGTTAAGGAACTGGGGAAGTTCGTCCAGACTAAATTTTCGAAGGATCGCTCCAATCCGGGTGATCCGGGGGTCATTCTTAAGCTTGTGATTTCTTTCCAGCTCCTGCTTTAGTTCAGGGTTTGCATCAAGAATCTTGTCTCCATTGACGTACATGGAGCGGAATTTTAGGGCATGGAACTCCCCGCCGTTCACTCCCAGGACTTTCCGCCTGTGAAAGATGGGACCAGGGGAATCCAGCTTGATGGCAATGATGATGATTATCATGAGGGGTGAAAGCAAAAGCAGGAACACCGTGCTGATCAAATAATCCATCAATGTTTTCATGACAAGGTCGGGTCCGGTAAGGCGGACGTGATTGACCCTCAACAAGGGGACTCCCGCCAGTTCCCTTACCTGTACACCAGTTGTCATGATCTCATATAATCCGGATGTTAGCCGGAGGGTTACTTTTTTGGAGACTCCATATTGCTGGAAGATCGAGACAATCTGGTTTTGTGTGAGTGCACTTGTGGTGAGAATAATTTCTTCCACCTGGTATTTTTCAACGATTTGTTCCAGATTGTTAATGCTTCCAAGACAAACATGCTCATCATGGACGGAATTGCCAGCTGGAATACCATCATCCACAAACCCGACAATCAGCATCCCGGACTTGGTGAATTCCTGCATTTGGGCTGAAAGATACCGGCTTTCCTCATTAACACCGATGATCATGGTGCGTTTCAGGTAATATCCCCTGGCTCTCATCAGATAAACCAGGCGCCGGAAGATAAATCGTCCCAAAATGACTGCCAGGAAGGTCAGAAACCAGGCAAGACCCAGCCAGCCGCGCGAGAGGATGAAGGTTGGCATAAGAAATGTCACAAAAATAATGCATACAACCAGGACGGCGATGCTATTAAAAACCAGGGAATATTCGCGCATTCCCCCAAGGATATTGGCAGGATGATACAACCCGGCAATCCGGAACAGGATGAGGCTGACAACCACCAGGATCAGATCCAGGATCAGATAATAGGTTGGAGAGTTCATTACCTCAGGACGGAATATGGAGAGGTTTAACTTGAACCGGATGAAATAAGCCAGGTTGAGTGCCGCAAAGACCATCAGGGCATCCAGGATAACCAGCATCCATGGAAGGATTTTCCATTGGTGGTTGAGAATGAAATTCTTGCCGATGGAACTTGATGGGAGTGTGACGAAGTTGAGTTTTCGATCTACCATGATCATCCGCTTGTGTGCATCTGGCTTGGTTTAGAATGTGATGGGCTATTCCCGGTCTTTAATCAAAAAAACCAGCCATATAATTTGTGGCCGGTTTCGCAATTGGCTGTCCAAAGGGGTCACTTTTCAGTGATTGGCGACCAGAGTTCCCTTTGGGTCTTAGCCTCCACAGTTAAGATTATAGCATGGGAAAAGTGATTGTCAATATAAGTTAAATTAATTTAAGATTTTGGTAACAATTTTAATGATGATGTCATGAAGAAAATCTGTAATGGATTGTAGCAGGTATAATAAACAAAAACAATATGGAGAAAATTCTTGGTGAACTCCCAATTTAGCTATCTATACCAGTTGAGATGTTCTGTGTGTCAGAAGCCATATGACCCAAACCAGGTCCAGACCTGGTGCCCGGAATGCAACACCCCGTTGATTGCTGAATACCGGCTTGACCTGTTGGGCAGCCGGGTCAGCAAGGAGGAAATTGTCAATCGACCCAACGGAATGTGGCGCTGGCATGAACTGCTTCCGGTTGTCGATCCGGAAAAAATAATCACACAGGGGGAAGGTGATACACCGGTTTTATCCATGCCTCGATTGGGATCCCATCTCGGCTTCTCTCATTTATATATAAAAGATGAAAGCTTGAATCCCACCGGCAGTTTCAAGGCGCGCGGTCTTGCCGCTGCCATCTCCAAGGCTTACGAATTGGGAATCACACGGGTCATCATTCCCACCGCCGGAAATGCCGGGGGGGCGATGGCTGCATATGCCGCCCGGGCTGGGATGCAGGCAGCCGTGTTTATGCCCACGGATACACCCGAAGCCAACCAGCTGGAATGCAAAATTACCGGAGCCAATGTTGTATTGGTGGACGGGTTAATCAGCGATGCGGCTGTTCGGGTACGGGAAAAAGTACGCCTGGAGGGCTGGTTTGATGTTTCCACTTTCAAGGAGCCATACCGTTTGGAGGGCAAGAAGGTAATGGGTCTGGAACTGGCGCAGCAATTCCATTGGGATGTGCCGGATGTAATTGTGTATCCTACTGGTGGGGGAACAGGTTTGGTTGGAATTTACAAAGCCATCCGCGAATTGCAAGCCCTGGGATGGATGAATACAAACCGCCTGCCGCGGATTGTGGCGGTCCAGGCGGAGGGTTGTGCCCCGGTTGTCAGGGCGTTTGAGGCGGGGCAGGATACCTGTACGTTTTTTGAGGGCGCGCATACGATGGCATCCGGATTGCGTGTGCCAAAGAGTTTTGCGGATCGGATGATCCTTCAAACCATCCGGGAGACGAATGGGACCGCAGTTTCTGTGTCGGATGAGGAAATTCAATCTGCCCAGCGCATTTGGGCGGTACAGGAAGGCATGTTTGTCGCGCCGGAAGGGGCGGCAACCCTGGCGGGTATGTTGAAATTGCGGGACTCAGGTTGGCTCCAACCGGATGAGCGGGTGGTTTTGCTCAATACGGCAACCGGCTTGAAGTATCTCGATTTACTCTAGTGAATTTCCCAGGGCGGTGTTCCCAGACCGTTGATTTTCCCAAGTGAGTAGTGGATGATTTCTGAATAATAAGGGACACAGTCCGCTGTGGCAGCTATCAAACCAAAACACCCCGCCAGCATCATATCCCCAAATGGGACAGCCTGATGGACCCCAAGGCTGGACCCTGCCAGCATGCTTCTCCGGGGTCCGGTAACAATCAGGTTGTAGTCCGGGTAATCCATTTGGAGTGGTTGATCCGACAGGATCAAGGCACCATGACCGTGATCCTCAAATGTGTTGTCATTGGAAAGCGTGCCATCTGCCAGGGAGAGCAGGTAATGCTCAAGTGAAACCTGATCCAGCAATCCGGTATGATGTTCAAATAATCCTTCAATCCCATCCGGTCCCAGCCGGAACGCAAGGGTGTGAAAATTCCCAACATTGGCAATCATAATTCGGTCATGATTTTTGGCAGCCGGGTCAAAAGTGGCTCCCAACACAGCGGCAGGAGCAGTATCCATGACAATTAATGGAACATGAAGATCCTTTGCCGATTCTCCAATTGCTCTCAGGCGGGTGAGTGTTTTTGGAATATCCCGGGATTGCCAGGCAAAGCCGGAAAGGCTGTTATATTCCAGGATTTGATTACGGATGAAATCAAACCGGAACTTGCGATCTGAAATCTCCGGAGGGGCAGCCCCGTGATCAAACGCTGCCACAGCCACGGCTGCAAGGTCATCAAGAGGAATATGGAATTTTTGAAATACTTCAAGGATGATTTGAAAATCAAAATCACGCAGGCAGATCTGGCAGACCTCGGGAGGAAATTGAGCCGCGTCCTCATCGTCAATGATCTGGATGCCCAGCGCTTCCACTTTACTCAAGTCATCATTAATGGTTGCAGCTGCCAGCGGCGTGGCGTAGATTGGCAACCCTGCCCGGGCATGGGCTTCCGCTGCCCAGGCAGCCGGTCCACCTCCCATGACGGTACCAGTCAGAACAACTGCTGCCTGTTGATGGGTGGCTTGTTGGATTTTTCGGTGTACCATCATTGTTGGGGATGGCAGGACCAGTTTAAAGGCATTCTCCACATCCAACCGCGAATCAAACAACAGGATGTCCTGTGTACCAGTGCCGATATCAACGGCAAGGATTTTCATGGGTTCGTCGGATTGGATTAATCAGACCGGCGATTGAGCCCGTATGCCTGCACCACCGGGAGAACCACCAGGATGCCGGTATTGGGAGCGTCGAGGTCACCCACTATTTTTTCGGTTGCGTATACCACTGCATGCACAACTTCCTGTGTCTGCACAATGGTAAACAAGGTTCGATTTGTATCCTGGTATTGTTCAATGATATCGTCCAGGCTTGGGATCAATGGCAGATCTTCCCGTAAGGCTCCCCGCTCCCGCAGGCGTGCCATCCCGGTGCTTGCCAACACCGTGATGCCTTTTACTCCGGCTTCCTCCCAAGCGTTAATCATGGGGTCGAGCAGGTCGGGATCATTCAGTACATACAGAATGAAGAACATTATACTGCCTCCTGGTCGCTCATGGATTCCGGTTCTTTTGTTTCCATTATAACTGGCTTTGTTGGATGAGGTTGTGATTTTGAGAAGGATGCTCTAAGCATTGGTGGCGTGACAAGTGTTGTCACGAGAACCATCCCTACAATGGCGGAAAAAATGTTGTTATTCAGCAAACCCTGATCGAGACCAACTTTGGCAACAATCAATCCAACCTCGCCTCTGGAGACCATACCAATTCCCATTTGCAGGGATTCGCGCCATGTGAAGCCACCAATGCGTGCTCCAACTCCTGCGCCAATGATTTTCCCTAAAATGGCGACTGCGGAAATTCCCAGGAAGAGCCATAAAACAGTTAAGTTGATTGCATGTAAATCCACACTCAAACCAATATTGACGAAGAAGATTGGAACAAAAAATGCGTAAGCCAAAGCCCGCAAGCCTTCTTCAATTTTTCCTTTTTCGGGGGTTCTGCCAAACATCATTCCTGCCAGGAATGTGCCTGTAATGGCTGCCATGCCCCCCACCAGTTCTGCTGCAAGTCCGTATACAAGCAAAATGATGATTGCCAGTGTTAACACCCCCTGGCTGATGGGCAGGCGGGAGATGACTCGAGTGATGGCTGGAAGGATCCATAAACCAAATGCCACTGACAATAATAAAAAGATGATCATTTTCCCAAGGACGATTATTAGCTGCAATCCGCTTCCGCCTGTTTCAATAGCCAGGTAGCCGGAAAGCAGCAAAATCACAAGGATGTCATCAAATACAGCTGCACCTAACAAACCCAAACCCACGCGGCTGCGCAGCATTTTCATTTCCATTAATGTTTGGGCAGATATGCTTACGCTGGTAGCACCCAGTGTCAAACCCAGAAACATGGCATGGGAAAAATCCATGCCTGCAATTTCCCCGACAAGCAGTCCCATGCCCACTGGTACAAGTACACCAAGTATGCCGCTAAATGCTGAAACCTTACCGCTTCGGGTCAAATCCCGCATTTCCAATTCCAAACCAGCCAGGAACATCAGCACCAGAACACCCAACTCGCCAAGTTCGGATACAACTTCCCCCAAGTGGGTGTCTGTAACCACTGCCATATGGGTCAGGTCAATCAAAGTTGGACCAAGCAATAACCCGACAAGTAATTCCCCCAACACAGCTGGTTGTCTAAGTTTTGTGCTGAGAAACCCCGCCAACTTTGCGGAAAAAAGGATAATTGCTAAAACGAGAATTAATTGAAGGAATGGAGTCATGAATTTCTCAATAATGGCAGAATGGTTTTCTGGCAATCAATCTTCTGCCCCCACAGGATAGGATGATTATCCCAAGTTTATCATATTTTTGTTCACTCCCCGCACGCCCTTTCATCGGTTATACTGTACTTATAGATGATTTGGACATCCCTTCCAACCATGCGAGGAAAATGAATCATGGATTTTGATGCTGAGCAAAAACGATGGGAAGAACAGGTTCTGGGTCCTGTGTTGCGAAAAAACCCGGAACGCAAACCGGAATTTGAAACCCCTTCGGGAATTCCCCTGCCGCGGGTTGCCCTGCCGCAGGAACAAGATTACATGCAGGAACTTGGCTTTCCCGGCGAGTATCCATTTACACGCGGCGT
>JAGVUS010000022.1 GCA_019136175.1 Chloroflexota bacterium
TTCATAGTCAACAAAATTGCCAGGTTAAGCCGGGCAATTTCTTCGTCATGCTGACCGTCCCCAAACTCACTGATGATCCTGCCGCAATCATGATTCCCCAGTGGATTGCACTGCCAGCCTTTTGACGGGATTCCCGCCAGGCGCTCCTCCTGGTTTTTGCGAACCCAATCCGCTGTCAACCGGCGGGTGCGCATCAATGGAAAATTGAATACCATGTGAAGTTCATTGTCTCCATCCCCATAATAAGTCAGGTCGTCGGTTTCCCCCACCAGAACCCGATCTGGATATTCATCCACCACCGACCGCAGTTCCTGCATTAATTCATGGATTCCAGGTTGATCATGCTGGGGTTGATACATTTCCTCCCATAACCGGGCAACGCGGGCATGCTCGGCTGCGGTTTGAGCCAGCCTATCCATGCGGTATAAATCATCCTGGGTAACACCGGCTTTATGGTCCGGCAGGGATGGGTCCTCAAAGATGGTTCCCACAGCATCCAGGCGGAATCCATCCACCCCCATATCCAGCCAGAAGCGAACCGAATCCCACATCGCATTCCGCACATCCGGATGATGCCAGTTTAAATCCGGTTGTTCCTTGAAGAAATAGTGATAGTAATACTCTCCTGTTGTTTCATCAAATTCCCAGGCAGACCCGCCAAAGGCGGACAGCCAGTTATTGGGAGGACCATGTTTTTGACCGGGATGCCAGACATACCAATCCCGCTTGGGGTTGGTTTTGCTGGAGCGCGACTCGATGAACCAGGGATGCTGGTCAGAGGTGTGATTAAGCACCAGGTCTAGGATAAGGTACATACCGCGCTCATGGAGACCATCGAGAAAGCAGCGGAATTCATCGAGGGTGCCATATTCGGGGGCAACAGCAGTGTAATCGGCAACATCGTAGCCGCAATCCACCTGCGGAGATGGATAATGGGGAGACAACCAGATGGCATCCACGCCGAGGTCTTTGAGATAGTCCAGCCTGGAGATCATACCCGCCAGATCGCCAATGCCATCGCCGTTGCCATCGGCAAAGCTGCGGGGGTAAATTTGGTAAAAAACTGCTTTTTGCCACCATTTCATCTTCGTAATATTCCTAGATCTGTTCGTTTTAAATTGTCCGTAAAGTCATCCAGAGCAATATTTCGGTTATCTATTCATCAAGGGAGTTGTCTATAATCGTTCCCCAAAAACCATCAGGCGTCCATTCCAAAAGTTGCACAAGCGAAATCTGGTTGGTCAACCGCTCCGGTGAATTTATGGCTACGCGCAGATAATGATCCGTTAATCCATGGAGTCGCCAACCATATTTTCCATAAGCATCTGTCGATTCCCACAACACAGACACCACTTCACCAAGAAATTGTTGCTGGAACTGTTTGGCAGAGACAGCCAGCGTTTTCCGTAGGATGGCATTTCTCTCCTTACGAACTGGCATTGGCACAGGATCAGGCATTCTTTCCGCAGCCGTTCCCGGGCGTGGCGAAAAGGTGAAGACATGCCCCCCTGAGAACTGTACTTGTTCTAAAAATTGCAGCGTCTCCTCAAATTCGGCATTCGTCTCGCCGGGAAAACCCGCAATCACATCCGTTAAAAATTGCAGCGTCTCCTCAAATTCGGCATTCGTCTCGCCGGGAAAACCCGCAATCACATCCGTTGTGATTGCCATTTGTGGAATGGATCTGCGTATGTCAGAAATCATCGCAAAAAACGATTCCGGAGTGACCTTGCGTGCCATTCTTTTCAATACCGCTGACGAACCAGATTGAAGCGGCAGGTGTACATGCCGGCAAATCCGTCCATTTTCCCAAAGAGACCAGAAATCTTCTTCCAGATCCCATGGCTCAATAGAGGAAAGCCGGATACGGGGAATATCTGTTTCAGCCAGCAGGAAGCGCACCAACTCCGCCAGTGTGCCGGGTTCAGGAAAATCGCTTCCCCAGGATCCAAGGTGAACACCAGTGAGAACAACTTCCTGGACACCCCCCGCCTGGGCAGCCAAGACATCTCTCAGGACATCACCAGCCAATCGGCTGCGCCCCTTCCCCCGCGCCAGCCGGGTGATGCAGTACGTGCAGAAATTATCACAACCATCCTGCACCTTGATAAAGCTGCGCGTGCGC
>JAGVUS010000061.1 GCA_019136175.1 Chloroflexota bacterium
GAATATGTTATATGAGGAGTACGGATCCTGAAAAATTGCCTGGATGCTTTTCCAGTACTCTTTTTTCTTGCGATGGGTGCTGATATCCCGCTTCTTTCCCTGGAAGTAGATTTCTCCTTCAGTAACGCTGATCAGCCCCAGCAGCATCTTTGCCAGGGTGGTCTTGCCGCTGCCCGATTCTCCAACAATGGAGACGATTTCTCCCTCACAAAAATCAAAATCCACGTGGTCAACAGCAACCGTCCGGGTTTTACCCATCCCAAATACCTTGGTCAATCCCACTCCTTTAAGGCATGAGTTGTTCTCAGTCATTTTGATATGCCTTTCTCAGCTCATCCTCAGAAAAAATACACCGATATTCCCGTTCTCCATCCGCCTGCCGGATTTCAATCGGGTGCATACGGCATTCAGCGGTAACATATCTGCACCGGTCGGCAAAACGGCAGCCATGGGGGGGTTTCTTGAGGTTGGGCGGCACACCGGGGATGGCTGTCAGTTTTACCTTGCGCAAGCCGCTTTCCGGCACGATGATGGAGCCCATCAGCCCTTTGGCATAGGGATGGATTGGATCGAACACTGTCTGTTCGGCGGTTCCTTTCTCCACTATCTGTCCTGCATACATGACCATGATGTCGTCCGTCACATTTTTCAAGAGGGGCAACTCGTGCGTGATAAAAATCATGGACTTGATGAACCCGTTTTCCATCAGGTTGCGCAGCATCTTGATCACCATCTTCTGGGAGGTGACGTCGAGTGCAGAAGATGGTTCGTCCGCAATCAGCACCTTTGGAAACAGGATCACAGAGATGGCGATCACTGTGCGTTGTTTCATGCCCCCCGATAATTCCACGGGATATTTTTCCAATACATTGGCGGGAAGACCCAGGGTTTCAAAGCAGGACCTGGCGAGATCATAGATATCTTTCCTGGTCATGAAGGGATCATGCGCCTGGACGACATCCTCAATAAACCGGATGACTTTCTGGGTTGGATTCAGGGCATTCATTGCTGCCTGGGGGATGTAGGCAATTTCCTTCCCCAGGATGGATTTCCGAATGTCATCCGGTTCCATTTTGGAGATGTTCCGCCCATCTATGATGATATCGCCGCTCGTATAATGCAGGGGAGGGAAATAATATCCCATCAGGCTGAGTGCCAGGGTGGATTTCCCGCAGCCGGATTCCCCGGCAATTCCCAATGATTTGCCTTCCTCGACTTTTAAGGAGACATGGTCCACCGCATAGACATCCTCCTGGAAGCGGGTGATGTATTTTGTGGTCAGATCTTTGACTTCGAGCATGACATTTCCCATATCTCACCTACTCTCTCAGTGCCGGGTTGAAGATTTGATCAAGCCCCGTATTCATCAGGTTCATTGAAAACGTGATGAGGGCAATTGCCACCAACACCGGGAGGTATGCCCACCACTTTCCAAGGATATGTGCCTGATAAATCATCGCCCAGTTCATCATCAAGCCCAGCGTAGGAACTTCCGTGGTTCGTGGTCCCAATCCCAGGATGGATAATCCCGCCTCAGTCAGGATGCCTGCCGAAATCTGTAGAATCAATGCCATAATGACGTAGGATGCGATGTAGGGCAGAATGTCATTAATGATGATGTGAACAATGGAATGCCCGGATAATTTGGACAGGTTCACATGATCCCGGTTGCGCAATGAGATGACCGATGCCCGTACCGAACGGGTCGTCCAGACCCAGGAAGTTAATCCAATGACAATTGCGATGGTGGTTGCCCCCCGTTTATCCTGTCCAATGCTGAACGAGATCAGCACCAGTAAAACAAAAGATGGGATGACGGTGAAGAGGTTGGTAAAAAACATCACGATGTCATCCACCCAGCCTCCAATGTAACCGGAAAGCAAGCCAAGGGTCAAACCAATTGCGGTGGCAACCAGACCGGCAACAATTCCAATTTGCAGCGATACTCCAATGGCTTTGACCAGCTGGGTCAGCATATCCCTGCCAAAGTTATCGGTTCCGAGCATCAGCACGCGTACATTTGCCACTTCGCCGACATTGACATAATCGGATTGATTGATAACCCCCACCTGTTCCAGGATGCCGGTATCCGGATTTTGTGCTGCAATGATTTTTCCCTCAGGTGAGAGAAGACCGGAAATCGATTTGTCCAGCCTCTGGTAGTACCGCTGTTTGGCATAGGTCATCCCCAAACCCTTGGTGGGGTCATAATTTGTTTCCCATTGCTCCATCAGCTTCGCAGTGTCCGTGGTATCAATCTCATTTTCGGGGATTCCAGATGCAAGCAGCCAATCCTTCATCTCCTGGCGGTCGCTTTCGCTTAATTTACTGACAATTCGTTTGGCGGCAGCATCGGGCAGATTGAGGATATACGGACTTGGCTTGTCAATACTGTCATAGCTGTTCACATATATACCAGGCGGGAAAAAAGTTCCCTGCCCGATGATTGCCAGTGGGTCGTCTGTAACAATGATTGGATAGATGATGACAAGCAGGAGTAATGCCATGAAAATACAGAAACCCAGAACAAATTTACCTGAATGAAAAATTTGTTTGAAAGTGTGTTTCATAACGGCACTTCTCCTAATCTGACTGCGCAGCCTTGATGCGCGGGTCAATCAAGCCGTATAGTAATTCGATGATGAATGTGGCAAGCAGTACCATGATGGTGATGATCAGGGTTACAGCTGAGATCAGCGGGTAGTCTTTTCCCATGATTGCGTTGAGGAGCGTGTATCCCAACCCAGGGTAACTGAAGACAATTTCAGCAATCAACGCCCCTCCCACCATGGTGCCAAGTGCCAGAGCCAGCCCGGTGATTTGTGGGAGCATGGCGTTTCGGAATACATATCCAACGATCTTCCGGTCCTTGATGCCCATGAAACGGCTATATTTTACGTAATCTGCGTTCAGTTCATAAATTGACATGGAGCGCATGCCAATTGCCTGCCCGCCGATTGCAATAATGACGATGGACCAGAAAGGCAGCTGATAGTGTGTAATCACAGACCAGATAAAATTCCAGGTGAAGCTGGGCATCAGGTCGAAACCGTAGCCCCCGGAGGTGGGAAACCATTTCAGATTCACACCCAGTAATACCATCAGGATGACAGCCATGCCAAAGGGCGGAAAATTACTCACAAAAATGCTGATGGGCATCAGTACCTTGTCAAATCCCTTTTTTAAATATGCAGCCAATGCTCCAAGCATGTTGCCGATAACCCACCCGACAATAATTGCCGGGAATTGCAGGGCAATTGTCCATGGAAGGGATGTTCTGAGAATATCTGCAACCGGTCGGGGATATTGGCTGAAGGATGTTCCAAAGTTCCCTTGCAGCATATTTCGAACATAGATGAAAAATTGTGTAAGAAGGGGTTGGTTGGTTCCAAATAATTCGGCGTACTGTTCATAGACTTCTTTCATGCCGGTGGAACTTGACATGCCCTGGGCAAGTCTTGCCACAATGGCAGCAACAGGATCACCGGGCATCAACCGGGGCAGGGTGAAATTCAGAATAAATGCAAAGACGGCGGTCACCAACAACCAGATTAACTTGTTCAGGAAATACTTGCGGTATCCTTTCACCCAACACCTCCTTATCATGTTTTCCTATTAATTATTATATAGAATCCATCCCTATAATCAACAGCCATGTTCCGCTTTTGCGGAACATGGCTGTTGTAAAGCATTTTATTGTTTACGGGTTGACCAGTACCAGGTTATAGAGACCTGCGATGCTCCAGCCATCGGTCAGGTCCAGCGGTGGGACGGGCGGGTTGGTGCCGTCGCCCTCGTGCGGGAAACCTGTCCAGACGGATTCGTTCACAGCGTGGAACGACTGTGGGCGATACATCAGTGTGAAGGAGGGGATGTCGGTCAGGTAAATCTTGACCAGTTCGGTGTAAGCAGCTTTCAGTTCCGCTTCATCCGTCATGGTTGGGATTGCCTGGATCAAGGCATCTGCTTCCGGATTGATGTAGCCGCCCCAGTTGCCGTTCCAGTTGTTGGTGGTTTCGGCAAATTCGGAGCTGATCAGGTGGCGGATGCGTCCCCATGGTTGGGTTGGGCCAGCGCCATCGCTCCACATCATGAAGATGTCATAACCGGTTTCAGGCAGGGGCCAGTTGGTAACAACGGTTTGATAGACGCCCCAATCGGGGTAGTTGGTGGTGATGTCAATGCCAATTCCTTTGCCAGCGGCAGCAACCACTTCAATGGCTGCCTGCCAGTCGGACCAGCCATTGGGGCAGGTGGCAACATAGGTGAGCTTCTGACCGTTGTATTCCCGCCAGCCATCGCCATCGGTATCCACGATTCCGGCTTCATCAAGCAGCTTGTTTGCGCCTGCAATGTCCTTGCCTGCAAATTGCAGGTCTTTTACGGCGTCATGATCATACAGTGCCTGCTCGCCGGGGGTGGGGTTCATCAAGGACCGCGGGACCTGGGTGAAGGTTGCCGATTGATTGGTCATGGCGTTGGCAATGATGGTGTCAAAATCCACTGCCATTGCAATGGCTTTGCGGACGGCAACCTGGTCCAAGCCGTAGGAGTTTTTGTTGAAGAAGGCGGTTGGCAGGCTGGCTCCAATGCCGTAGGGGGCTTCGGGCAGGTAGGTCGAGATGGGCAGACCGTAGTTGAGCCAGAGAACCTGGATATTGGAGTTGAACTGCTGGCTGACATCCACTTCACCCTGGGCAAGTGCCACCGAGCCGGCTGCGTTGTCCTTATAGATGACATGGGCAAGGTACTTGGGTGTGGGCAGTTTGCCAAACATGCTGGCGTCCTGACCCCAATAGTTATCGTCCCGGATCAGAACAACCTTCTGGTCATCAGAAAAGAACTTGTGATAGGGACCGGAATAGACCACGTCCTCGGCAACGTCAGCCATGAATGCGGCTGCATCACCGCCGGTGCGGGCTTCCAATGTCTCGGTCCATGCTTTCTGGATGACATAGTTGGTGCTCAGGTAAGCCTGAACCAGCAGGGGGTTGACTGCCTTGCCATCTGCGCCGAGCTTGGCTTTAACAACAACCGTCTGGGGATCCACTGCTTCGATGGTATCAATGTAATCCTTGTTGGATGCGCCAAACTGGGTATTGTACTTGATGTGCGAAGCCCAGGTGTAGGCAACATCTTCAGCTGTGACCGGGGTACCGTCACTCCAATGGGCAGCTGGTTTGATTTTGAAGGTGATCTGGGTCATGCCTTCGTCCCAGGCATAGTCACCATCCGCCAGGAGAGGATACTGCTTGCCATCGAGCATGTTGTAGAGATACGGGGTCTCAAACATGGGCACGCGGGCATTATCTTGCTGGGCAAGCGCCATGGCGTTGTTGCAGTTGGAAGAGTAGGGGTTCCAGCAGACAACCGCATTCCATTGCTGCCCGTTGAAGTACAGGGTTTCATTGCGGGGCAGGGAGTTTGCATCCACGGGGGCTTCGGTCGCCACTTCGGTTGGAGCTTCCGTTGGAGCTTCGGTTGGGGCTTGTGTAACTGCTTCCGTGGGTGCCTGGGTTGCGGGTGCCTGGGTGGGGGTGCATGCACTCAGCACAAGGCTGAGGACCACCAGGATGGACAGTGCAAAAATGGTACGTTTCATTTCTTCTTTCTCCTTATGAGGGTTTGGTTTGAAATTGACGAACAACTCGATTTTTTGTTCTGCTTCTCTATGGCTACCTCCTTCCGGTAATCGGCTGAAAAATCGCTGCTGTGTGAGCGAGTAGGATCGCGGATTGGGAAATCCTTGTGCCTAATCCACGTTTACTCCATTTTGGATGCGCCGCAGGACGCGCGTACAACCAGTTCGGTATCCATCAACACTTTCCGGATGGCTGCGGGTCCGGCTTCGATAATATCAATCAATACATCCACTGCCTTGCTGCCCATCTGGTAGACAGGCTGACGGACAGTGGTCAGCGGGGGATCGGTTTTGGCGGAAGCGGGAATATCATCAAAGCCCATCACTGCCACATCTTCGGGGATGCGCAGCCTGGCTTCGCGCAGGGCACGCATGGCACCATACGCCATCATGTCGCTGGCTACGAAGACTGCATCCGGCTTGTATTTCAGGAGCCGCTGCATGGCGGTATAGCCGCCCTCCTCGGTAAAATCACCTTCTACAACCAGTTCGGGCTTGATGGGATGCCCTGTATCCTGGAGTGCCTTGAGGTATCCCTGGTAGCGATCGTATCCCACCACCTGGTCTTGTGAACCTGTGATGGTGGCAATCCGCCTGTACCCAAGCCGGACGAGGTGCATGGTTGCCTTGCGACCTGCCTGGAAATTATCCACGTCCAGGTAATTCACATCCACGGTTGGGTGCCTTCCAATCAGGATGAAGGGCATCTTGCTGTCAATCAACGATTGAATAATGGGATCATTGATGAGAATTTTGGCGACCACCACGCCATCCACCAGCCCGTTGTGCAGGATCCTTGTGATCATGCGCCGTTCGTACTCCGGCTCTGCCAGCCAGAGCATAACAGAATAATTGCGCGTGTTACAGACGGAGGAAATTCCCTGGAGCAGTTGGGGGAAGTAGGGATCGGTAAAGATGACAGAAACGCCTGCCGGGATGACCACGCCAATCACATTGGTGCGCCCGGTTGCCAGCCCCCTGGCTGCCAGGTTGGGCTGGAAGTTGTAGTAATTGATCACTTCCAGTACCTTGCGACGGGTTTCATCGCTGACATTCACGTCCGCATTAATCACCCGTGACACCGTGGAACGGGAGACACCACTGAGACGTGCAATATCTTCAAGGGTGAGCGGCATGATGATCCTTTGGCTTGCAGAGTTGTTGGGATGGGGTGGATTGAGACCGGGATTGGACGGGGGGGACCTGGATAGCGCTCCCAGGTAACATACGCCATATATCCGAAAATTTATTCCATATTGAGATTGAGACCAATTTATGGTATGATTATGGGAGCGCTCTCAAAAGACAATTGTATTATATGGTTTTCTTTTCAAAAAGTCAACTACTTTCCCAAAATTAGTATAAAAATTCAGCAAGGAATTGTCTTTCAGTACCACCTTTTCCTCAGGAGTGCATCCCATGACCAATCCATCCCTTCCCAATCTTCCATGGCAGGAGCGTCCTGCCGCATGCCAGGATGTTGTCTGGCGTTACACTTCCAATCCAATCATCCCGCGCGATCGGATCCCATCCTCCAACAGCATTTTTAATTCTGCAGTCGTTCCCTTCAAGGATAGTTTTGCAGGTGTTTTTCGCTGTGACAATAAGCGGCGGGAGATGAACCTGAACCGCGGTTTCAGCAGTGATGGGTTCAACTGGAATATTGATAACGATCCCATTTCCTGGCAATCTGACGATCCGGAAATCAGTCAATTCCAATACCGTTATGACCCGCGGGTTGTCTGGCTTGAGGACCGATATTACATAACCTGGTGCAACGGATATCACGGTCCAACGATTGGCATTGGATATACCTTTGATTTTGAAACTTTTCATTTTTTGGAAAACGCCCTGCTGCCGTTCAACCGCAACGGGGTGCTTTTCCCGCGCAAAATCAATCACAAATATGTCTTGCTCAGCCGTCCAAGTGATAACGGTCATACCCCGTTCGGGGATATTTTCCTCAGCCAATCCACAGACCTGGTGCACTGGGGTGAACACCGCTTTGTGATGGGTGTGAAGGATGGCTGGCAGAGTACCAAGATTGGAGCCGGACCCATTCCCATTGAGACCCCGGAAGGCTGGTTGATGATTTACCACGGGGTATTAACCTCCTGCAATGGGTTTGTGTACAGTTTTGGGGCAGCCCTGTTGGATCTGGACCAACCCTGGAAGGTGATCCACCGCACCAAATCCTACCTG
>JAGVUS010000281.1 GCA_019136175.1 Chloroflexota bacterium
GCGCTGGTGCCCGACCGGTTTTATGCCGGGGTCTCCACCAGTGAATCCGTGCATACGCTGGCGCTCCAGCCGGATGGGAGCGTGTATGCGGGCGGCAAATTCTCCGTCATCGGCGGGGGGACTGCCGCAAACCTGGCGCACCTGGATGCCAATGGCAGCCTCAACCCGGCATTCAACCCCGGCAGCAGTGCCAATGACACAGTGGAAGCCGTCCTCAAGGATTCCCATGCCCGGGTGCTGGCGGGCGGGGCATTTACCATCTTCAATGGCGCAGGGCGCGATCACCTGGCATTTCTGGAAGCGGACGGTTCGTTCCATACGCCTTACGTGGCGGGTTTCGTGCCGGTGATGGTCACCAACCCGGAGATGGGCGGCGGGACCGCCTCTGCCAGCCTGCCGGTGCTGGCTTCCGTGGACCTGCATACCATCGCCCTGCCGATGGTGGCGGCAGCCAGATCGGCGCGCTGGGTGGAGGTCTTTGCCGATGATTTTGAGGGGCGTTTCCCGGAGGAGAACAATTGGCAGCTTTTTGGCGGGGCGTACAACGAAACCACCTGGGATGTGCGCGACTGCAATCCCTACGCCGGCAGGGGCTCCGCCTGGGCGGCTGGGTCCAGCACTGCCTGCGGCGACCCGGTGCCTGCCAACCTGGATGCCTGGATGGTTGCCGGACCGTTCGACATGGAGGACTGCTCCACCATGGAGATCAGCTGGAAGAACCTGGTGAACCTGCGCCCGGGTGAGGATACGATCAACCTGATGGTCTCGCCGGATGGGGTAAATTTCTCCCCCCTGGCAGTGGATTCGCTGAACGGACCGCTGAACCGCTGGTACACCGCCAGCGCCAACACCTTCCTGTATTGCGGTGCCCACTGGCTGGATGGTGGATGATGTGCGCATCCGCAAGTACGTGCCGTAGGATGATTACATCGGGTCGGCGCGCCGACCCAAGCCTGTTTTTGTAGGGGCAGGTCTATGCGCGGAGAGAGCGAGGTCGACACATGCACAGACCTGCCCTTACGCGCCAACAGCGGCGTTCTGTGCCGTGGCAATCCCTGTATTTTGTAGGGGCAGGTCTATGCGCGGAGAGAGCGAGGTCGACCCATGCACAGACCTGCCCCTATGCGCCGACCACGGCGTTCTGTGCCAAAGCAATCCCCTGTTTTTGTAGGGGCAGGTCTACGCGCGGAGAGGGCGAGGTCAACCCATGCACAGACCTGCCCCTACGCGCCAACAGCGGCGTTCTGTGCCGCCCCCCCCTGTCATTGCGAGGCGCAGCCGAAGCAATCCCTGTATTTTGTAGGGGCGACACATGCACCGCACTGCGTTTGGTGCAGTGCAGGTGAGCATCCGGAAACGGCATAACCGGTGAACCAGCACATCTCATGCTGGATGCTTCGCCCCTACGCGCCGACCGCGGCGTTCTGTGCCGACCCACCCCCCATGTCATTGCGAGGCGCAGCCGAAGCAATCCCGGTGATTTTCAAAAATGGATTGCCACGCCCCCTGCGGGGGCTCGCAATGACAGATTTACTCACCCCCCACAGTATTTGACTGCATTCCGCGAGTGAGGAACACCGCCAGCAGCAGGCAGACCAGCCCAAAGCCGTCAAAACGGATGAAGCGCTCCACAGAGCCGCGCAAAACCGCATGCCCCGGCTCCAGTGTGAGCAGCAGGAGGGTCTCCCCTACCAGCCCGATGAACTGCATCATCACCGCCTGCCAGAGCGATACGCGCTGCCGCACCGGGTTCCATAGTGCCACGGCATAGGGTACATTCCACATCAGGAACAGCACCCCCATCCCGCGAATCATTCCCTCGCCTGGCGCGCCGGTCAGTTCAAACCCCGGTGCGTACAACCCCGGTGAGACCAGGAACTCCACGGCGCAATCCACGTTGAAGAAGAACACCACAAAAATCAGCGCCCGCGCCAGCCACAGGCGCATCCCGTTCCGTTGCATGGAATCCTCCTTGTTGACCTGCATTCCATTATAATGGAAACGCATCCCCAACCCGTTTCCTCCTCCATGAAGAAATTTCCCCCCATCCCTGTTGCACTGCGCTGGTTCCTGCTGGCAATGATCCTGGCGAACATTGCCGGGGAGATGTACTATTCCCTCATGCCCATCTACCTGCGGGAGCTGGGTGCAACCATCCGGCAGATTGGCACGCTCTTCTCGCTTGCCTCCATCGTCATGCTGGTGTTGCAGCTGGTGGGCGGCTGGCTTTCCGATACGCTGGGCAGGCTGCGGGC
>JAGVUS010000067.1 GCA_019136175.1 Chloroflexota bacterium
CGCTCTGACAAAGGATGGGGAAATGGGATTGGGCGTTCTTGGCGCGGGAAATTACGCCAATGCAGTGTTTCTGCCAGTCATAAAGAAAGTTGGCGGGATCCAACGGGTGGGAATTGCAACTGCTTCCGGCACCAGCGCCAGAAACAGCATGTTGCGTTATGGGTTTCAGTACGCCGGTTCGGATGAACAGGCTCTCATTCAGGACCCCAATGTGAATGTGGTTGCCATTTTGACAAGACACGAGCACCATGCCCGCCAGGTGGTGGCTGCTCTCAGGCTTGGAAAACATGTGTTTTGCGAAAAGCCGCTGGCTTTGAATGTGGCTGAATTGGGGGAAATATTCGAAATCCTCCAGCTTCCGGATGCAGGCAGGTTGATGGTTGGTTTCAACCGCCGTTTTTCTGCTGATGGGATGGCATTGAAACAATTCCTGGAGAATCGCCAGGAACCCCTGGTGGCAACTTACCGTATTAATGCCGGGTATCTGCCCCTCTCGCATTGGCTGCATGACCCATCACAGGGGGGCGGGCGGATCATTGGTGAAGGCTGTCATTTTATTGACTTTATCACCTACCTGGTGGACCGAAGACCTGTTGCAATTCGCACCTGGGGATTGCCGGATGGTGGGCGGTATCATGAGGATAATGTGTCCATACAGATCCGGTTTGAAGATGATTCGATTGGGACAATTCAGTACCTGGCGAATGGAGATAAATCCTTTCCCAAGGAACGGGTGGAGGTGTTCTGTGCAGGACGGGCGGCAGCTTTGGAGGATTATCGTGAATTGGTCCTGGTTAAGGATGGAAAAAGGGAGGCACATAAATCCCTCCTCCGGCAGGATAAGGGGCATGAACAAGGCTGGAGGTTGTTTCTTGCATCCTTGCAAAAAGGTGGACATCCGCCCATTCCATACAATCATTTATGGTGGGTCAGCCAGACGAGTTTTGCAGCAGTAAGTTCACTGCGTTCGGGACGGGAGGAACCAATCCCGGTGGATTGACATGGCAAAGAAAACCGCTGGTTCCATCCTCCGGGCAATTTGTGAACTTGGATTCCGCCAGGCATTCTGGTATGGGATTCACAAGGCTGGCATTTATTCTGGTTTGACCAGAAAACAATTACCAATGGGCGGTTTTTCCAACGGGATGGATAATTTTCCCTGTAATGGGTGGAAGCATATTCCTGCTCCTGCGCAGCTTGCTGATGTGCTGGGAGATCATCAGGATGCATTAATTCAGCAAGCGAATGAGATCGTTTCCGGCAGGGTCCGGTTGTTTGGTGCAGCCCCGGTTGACCTGGCATTAATACCTGATCAACCCTTGCTTCATGCGTTGGATTATGGGGATCGGGTGGGAAAGAAGGATATCAAGTTCGTTTGGGAGCCTGCCAGGTTTGGATGGGTATTCCCATTGGGGAGGGCTTATACCCTGACCAAAAAACCGCTTTATGCAGATGCTTTTTGGAGCCGGTTTGAAGAATTTGTTGAGCACAACCCTCTGAATGCCGGTCCCAACTGGACATCCGCCCAGGAGGTTGCCCTGAGGATGGGGGGATGGCTGTTTGCCGCATCGGTATTTCAGGATGCGCCATCCTCTACTGTACAACGGATGAATACACTGGCGGCGTGGCTTTTTGCCCATGCAGCCAGAATCCCACCAACGGTGAATTACGCGCGGGCACAAAATAACAACCATTTATTGAGTGAAGCGCTTGGTTTACTTCTTGCGGGAGATGCATTTGAGGGATCCAGGGAATCTGCCAATTGGCGCAGGATGGGCAGGCGATTGATGACGGAGGGATTACGGTTGCAGGTGGCGGATGATGGCACCTATGCCCAGCACAGTACGAATTATCATCGCATGATGCTCAGCCTTGTGATGTGGGCAACCAATACTTCGTATAGCCAAACACTCAAACAAAATGCAATTCTGTTGGAAAAAATCCGCCAGGCTGCCAGGTGGCTGATTGCCCAGATTGATCCCTTGACCGGATATGCACCCAACCTTGGCAGCAATGATGGTTCAGAAATTTTACCCTTATCCATATGCGATTTTGATGATTATCGCCCGGCAGCCCAGGCAGCATCCCGCGTGTTTTTGGGAAATCCGGCATTTGAACCGGGTCCATGGGATGAATTCAGTCTCTGGCTGGGTTTGCCGTTGGAGGTAAAAGATAAGGTTGTCAGAGAGCCAACCTCCATTGTTCACCGAATTGGAAATGATCGCCAGTGGGCAACCCTGCGCGCTGTTCGATTTGTTTCCCGTCCCTCCCATGCAGATCAGCTGCATCTTGACCTGTGGTGGGAGGGAATCAACATTGCCCGGGACGCAGGTACGTATTCATATAACCAGGATCCCCCCTGGGAAAACAGCCTTGCCGGTACGAGAGTTCATAATACTGTGCTGGTGGATGGATTGGATCAGATGGAACGAACCGGTAAATTTTTATGGCTTCGGTGGGCACAGGCGAAAATCATCGCCATGGCAGATCAGCAGATCATTGCTGAACATGATGGCTATCGCCGGCTTGGGGTCATTCACAGGCGCAGTGTGGAATGGGATGGAATCTCCCGGTGGACGATCATGGATGATCTTCTGCCTGTGAAGATGAGAGGTTCTCATCAAATATGCCTGCACTGGTTGGTGGCGGATCAACCTTGGGATGTGCGGAATCATACAATCAGCTTGCAGACAACCCATGGTGTTGTTGAAGTTAATCTTTCCAGCTCATCCGAAACGCATCTTTCAATTATTCGGGCGGGTAAAATTGTTTACGGTAAGGAAATGGATGGTTACCAGGTGGATGGGTGGTGGTCACCGACCTATGGGGTCCTGAAACCTGCCCTGGGTATCAACTGGGTTGTTGAGGACAAATTACCCATCTGGATAACTACAACCTGGCAATTTCCAGTCCTTCCAGGCAATTCATCGCCGGGATCAATGACCGGTTCCCCGATTATCCATTAGAATTAGCGTAATGCATATCTTACTGATTCACCAGGCATTTGCGTCCCTTGATGAGGCGGGGGGTACCAGGCATTACGAGCTTTCACAGGATTTGATTGCCAGGGGGCACCGGGTAACAGTCATCGCCAGCCAGGTTTCCTATCTTACCGCGCGGTCAAAGCAGAAAACCCGGAAGTGGATCATCAAAGAGGAGCCCATACCAGGATTAACCATCCTGCGGGTTCGGACTTATTCTGCCATTCACCGCAGTTTCCTGCACCGCCTGATTGGGTTTTTTACATTTATGTTTTCTTCCTTCCTGGCAGCTATTCAGCTTCATGATGTGGAAGTCGTTTGGGGAACCACGCCGCCCATATTTCAAGCTTGGACAGCCTGGCTTGTTGCCTGGCTAAAGAGGGCAGTTTTTTTGTTGGAGGTTCGTGACCTATGGCCAGCATTTGCAGTGGCTGTTGGGGTCTTAAAAAGTAATTTATTGATCACCCTATCTGAGAGATTAGAGAGGTTTCTGTATCGCCATGCTTCCAGGGTGATTGTCAATTCACCAGGTTTTATCGAACATGTTCAGGCGCGTGGTGCACGGAAAGTGGATCTTGTCATCAATGGCGCGGATCCGGAAATGTTCAACCCGGCTGGCGGAGGCAGGGCTTGGCGTGATAGCCATGCATTGGGGACAGGATTTGTGGCTATGTATGCCGGGGCGCATGGCATGTCGAATGATCTGCAGGTAGTGGTTGAGGCAGCTGCGCTCTTGCAGGATGACACGGAAATCATGGTAGTCTTGGTGGGAGATGGCAAGGAAAAGCCGTCCCTCCAGGCGAGGGCAGAACAACTCAATTTGCAGAATATTCGATTCATCCCATCAATTCCGAAACAAGAAATGGCACAAGCTTTAGCTGCCTGTGATGCTGCCATTGCCATTTTGAAGCCAATTGAAATGTACAAAACCACATATCCCAACAAGGTATTTGATTATATGGCAGCCGGACGCCCAGTGATTCTTGCAATTGATGGTGTGATTCGCCAGGTTGTGGAAACTGCGGGTGCAGGAATTTATGTCCCACCGGGTAGTGCGGCAGCCATGGCATCTGCCATTCGGATATTGAAATCCGATCCGGACCTGTGTCAAAAAATGGGGGCAGCTGGTCGATACGCAGTGGAAACACAATATCATCGCGCCTTCCAGGCAGAACAACTGTCCGCCATACTTGGGGAATACAGGAAATCCAATGACTGAAAAAATTTTGATTGTGGATGATGAAGTGAACTTACAGGAGGCGGTTGCATATCATCTCACCCGGCAGGGGTATGATGTGGTCACGGCTGTGGATGGAAAAACCGGTCTGGACATTGCCAGGACGGCGAAACCAGACCTGATCATCCTGGATATCATGCTCCCCGGGATGGATGGATTTGAAGTCTGCCGGATTTTGCGGCAGGAAATGACCACCCCCATCCTCATGTTAACTGCCCGCGACGACGAAATTGACAGGGTGGTAGGTTTGGAAGTAGGGGCGGATGATTATCTTGTAAAACCTTTCAGCATGCGGGAATTAATGGCAAGAATTAAAGCCATGCTGCGACGCGTCCGGTTGTTGCGGGAAGAAATGATCATTCATCAACCGCTGGATCTTACGGACGACAAAATGAAGTTTGGTGATCTTGAAATTGATCTCCTTCGCCACGAGGTAATGATCCAGGGGCGCCCCATTGCACTGAAGCCCAAGGAATACGAATTGTTGGTGTACCTCGCACGTCATCAAGGTCAAGCTCTGCGCAGGGAATCCATCCTGCAGGAAGTTTGGGGATGGGATTATGTTGGCGATAGCCGGACAGTGGATGTTCATATCCGTTGGCTTCGGGAAAAGATTGAAGCGGATCCAACCGTCCCTTCCCGGATTGTTACTGTTCGGGGTGCGGGATACAGGTTTGAAGGATAACCCATGAAAAATCGGATGATCTGGCGGGTTGCACTCCCATTCCTGGTTTTGTTCATGATCAGCTTGATTGGCTTGGGGTTGTACCTGGCGCAAGTGATGAAAAACCGGACCATGACAGGTACACGCGTTGCCATGCTTGTGCAGGCTAGAACGCTGGCGGATCAGGCATCTGCAATCATGGCTGAAGGTAACTGGAATGATCTTCAGGAACTTGCCGAAAGGTATGCTGGTTTAAGCGGTGAAAGAGTCACGTTTATCCTGCCGGATGGGCGGGTTGCGGCGGATTCGGATGAAGATCCAATTGGCATGGATAATCATGCCAACCGTCCAGAAGTTCAGGATGCGTTATCTGGACAGGAAGCCACTTCCATCCGGATCAGCAATACACTTTTTATGAATCTTCTGTATGCAGCGGCACCTGTTAACTATCAAGAGAACAGGATTGGTGTTGCCCGAATCGCTCTCCCCCTGAAGGAACTGGAATCCGATCTAAGGGCAGTCAATCGAACGATCCTGGGTGCAACTTTACTTACCCTTCTTGCTGCAATGGTCATTGCATTATTACTGGCACAGTGGATGACAGCTCCAATACGAGCATTGAGTAATGTGGTGGAAAATGGATTACAGCAACCCAATCCATTCTTGCAGCGGAAAGATGAAATCGGTGAGCTTGGCAGGGCATTTGAAAAATTAAAACGTGAACAGGAACAACAAATCCGGGAGTTATCGGCTGAACGGGAAAAGCTGGAAGCGGTTTTAACTCACATGACCGATGGTGTGTTACTGGTGGATCAGGATGGTAATGTTCACTTAATCAACCCAGCGGCTGGAAGATTGTTTGGTATTGAACCATCGGACGCATTGGGAAAATCCCTTATAGAAGTTACACGTCATCACACATTTGTTGAATTATGGCGAAAATGCAGGGTGACAGGCGAACCTCAAACCTCAACCCTCGAGACTATCCCCGGTCACCTGATTGTTCAGGGAACAGCTTCTGTGTTGGGATCAACCATTCCCGGTGGCATTTTGCTGGTTTTTGTGGATCTTACCCGCATTCGCAAGCTGGAAGTTGTGCGGCGGGATTTTTTCAGCAATGTAAGCCATGAATTGAGGACACCCCTGGCAAGTTTGAAGGTGATTGTGGAAACCCTGCAGGAGGGTGGCTTGGAAGATATTCCAACCGCCAGGCGATTCCTGGAAAAGATGGATATTGAGATTGACAATCTGATCCAAATGGTTCGTGAAATCCTGGAATTGAACCGGGTTGAGTCAGGAAGGGTTCCATTAAATCAACAGAAAGTATCCCCCCGGGTACTGGTTGAATCTGCTGTTGGGCGGATGCAGCCACAGGCGGAACGGGCTGGCATCAACATTGTTGTTGATTACCAGGATCCTTTGTCTGACGTGGAAGTGGATGCAAATCGGATTGAACAGGTATTGATTAATCTGATTCATAATGCAATTAAATTCACGGCACCAGGAGGAAAAATAACAATTCGTGTTCGTCAAGTGAGCGGGATGGTGGAATTTACCATTGAAGATACAGGAGCAGGAATTCGGGAGGAAGACCTGCCAAGAATCTTTGAGCGCTTTTATAAAATAGATCCATCCCGGGCGGGTGGTGGGACAGGCTTGGGACTGTCCATTGCCCGTCACACAGTGGAAGCACACGGCGGGCGGATTTGGGCGGAAAGTGAATATCAAAAAGGCAGCCGGTTTCTCTTTGTCCTGCCGGCAGTTGTCATGTAAAATAAAACTAAATTTGTAATTGGAGAGGTGGCTATGGAAAACCCGACAGTTGTGTTATCGCAATGGCAGTTTGCCCTGACCACAATTTACCATTTCTTCTTTGTGCCTCTCACGCTTGGCTTGGCAATTCTGGTGGCAGTCCTGGAGACGATTTACGTCCGGACCGGTCAGGAAGTATACAAGCGGATGACCCAATTCTGGGGCAAGCTGTTTGTGATCAACTTTGCCATGGGTGTAGTAACGGGCATTGTCCAGGAATTTCAATTTGGCATGAACTGGTCCGAATACTCGCGGTATGTGGGGGATATTTTTGGCGCTCCCCTGGCAATTGAAGCCTTACTTGCCTTCTTTGTTGAGTCAACTTTCCTGGGAGTCTGGATTTTTGGTTGGGGAAAACTATCCAAGAAAATGCATGCCGCCACCATTTGGTTGGTTGCAATTGCATCGCTTCTGTCTTCCTTGTGGATCCTGATTGCCAATTCTTTCATGCAACAACCGGTTGGATATGCCGAGGAAAATGGCAGGCTGGTGATGGAGGACTTTGGAGCACTTTTGACCAATCCTAATGTATGGCTCCAATTCCCACACGTGATATTTTCCGGTCTTGCCACCGGCGCGTTTTTTATGATGGGAATCAGTGCCTATCACCTGTTGCAGAAAAAGGAGGATGATTTTTTCAAAAAGTCCTTCAAGCTTTCGGCTTGGGTTGGTTTGGCAGCAAGCCTGTTGGTGATCCTGGTGGGGCACAGCCAGGCACAGCACATGGTAAAAACCCAACCCATGAAAATGGCGGCAGCTGAAGCGCTTTGGGAAACTGAAGATCCAGCATCATTCTCAATTTTCACAATCGTGGATGAAAAGAACAATAAAGATATTATCAATCTCAGAATCCCCTATGGGTTGTCCCTGTTGTCATACAACAGTTTTTCCGGAGAAGTGCGCGGCATCCTGGATTTGCAGAGGGAATTTGAGGCTCGTCACGGGCCGGGCGATTATATTCCCTCCATCACAATCACCTATTGGGCATTCAG
>JAGVUS010000445.1 GCA_019136175.1 Chloroflexota bacterium
CTGTCATCCGCGAGGCTGCCTCGCGGGTGGCTGAATTTATTCACCAACTCACCGGCGGTGATGGGGCTGCCTGGGTCAATTCCTATTTGCCTGCCATCCTCACCCGACCGGGTTTGATGGGGAAACTGCCGTTTCTGAAAGACAAGAGTTTTGTGTATCCCTGGACACAGGTTCGCCTGAGTCCGTATTTCATGAATGGCGGCATCCGGCACATTGTTCACGAAATGGGGCATGTCCTGGATAACAGCCTGGGCGGGCTGGTTCCCGCCACGTTTGTGGGAGGTGGCGCTGCCGACAGGATGCTTAAAGCGGTTGGCGGACATCCGGAACATTGTTTTCCCCGCTTTGTTCCCCGCAAGGATTATGCCATTCGATGTTCACCTCAAGAGTGCTGGGCAAACCCGACCGCCTATGGGAATACCTGTGTTGCAGAGGATTTTGCTGAAACATTTACCTGGACAATTTTTGACCCTGTCAAAGTTCCTGTCCGGCGGCTTGCCTGGATGCAGGAATTTCTTGCGAACTTAAAGCCGTGAGACGTTTACCGGTTTTGGATATCATCATCTCAATGAATGACCAAGGAGAAAAGATATGGCAGAATATGATGTGGTTGTAATTGGAGCGGGACCTGGGGGGTATGTGGCGGCAATTCGGGCATCCCAGCTTGGATTAAAAACAGCGATTGTGGAAAAACAGTGGATGGGTGGTGTTTGTCTGAATGTGGGCTGCATTCCCTCCAAGTCCCTGCTGCGAAACGCTGAATTGGCACATATTTTGCGGGAGCGCACCAAGGAATTTGGTATCTCGGTGGAAAATTTGCAGTTGGATTATTCCGCCGCCGTCAAGCGGAGCCGGCAGGTATCCAACCGCTTGACTAAAGGGATTGGTTTACTGATGCGCAAGAACAATATTGACCAGTACATGGGTGTTGCCCGCCTGGCAGCCAGGGACCGGGTGGTTGTCCTGGATGCGGATGGAAAATCGCAGGAACTGGTGACAAAGAATGTCATCATTGCAACAGGGGCGCGATCGGCATTGATCCCGGGGGTTGTACCGGATGGCGAAAAAATCCTCACTTACCTGGAAGCCATTCTCCAGGAAAAGCGCCCGGCTTCGGTTGTCATCATTGGCGCTGGAGCAATTGGGATGGAGTTTGCCACCATTTGGAGTTCTTATGGAACTGAAGTCACAATTGTGGAAATGCTTCCCCGCATCCTGCCGCTGGAAGATGAAGAAGTGAGCAATGAGCTTGCCAAGGCTTTCACCAAGCGGGGTGTCAGGCTTCTTACCGGTACCCGGGTGCAAAAGGTGGAAACCACCGATACAGGCGTTCGGGTGACGGTTGGCGAAGGGGATGCCCTTCAGGTGTTGGAAGCTGAACAAGCCCTTGTGGCAATTGGATTCAAGCCCAACTCGGCGGACCTTGGGTTGGAAGAAGTCGGTGTGGAACTGACCGAACGAAAATTCATTAAAATTGATGGGCACATGGCGACAAATGTACCGGGAATCTGGGCGATTGGTGATGTGACCGGTCAACTCCTGCTTGCGCACGTGGCATCCGCCCAGGGAATCGTGTGTGCCGAATCGATTGCCGGGGTGGACACTGTGGCATTGGATTATCGCATGATGCCGCGGGCGACCTATTGCCAGCCCCAGGTTGCCTCGTTTGGGTTAACCGAAGCCCAGGCAAAGGAAGCCGGTTACGAGGTAAAAATTGGCAGGTTCCCTTTCCAACCCAACGGAAAGGCATTGGGGTTGGGTGATTACGCCGGTTTTGCAAAAATAATTACGGACGCAAAGTATGGCGAGATTCTCGGTGCACACCTGATTGGTCCGGAAGTATCGGAATTGTTGCCGGAATTGACCCTGGCACAACGCATGGAACTGACTGCCGCGGAAATTGCCCGGAATGTCCATGCCCATCCGACATTGAGTGAGGTGCTGATGGAAGCCGCTCATGGTGTGGAGGGGCATCCCATCCATATTTGATCTGCAGCCAATCTTTCAACCCTGTGGGTCAAAACAATCCATTCATTTTCCATTCCATCAGGCTATGGTGGAACACACCATAGCTTGATGGTTGGAGCATCAACCTGCTTATATCGGGGTGTCTACTCATGCTATAATTTCCCTCCGAGAAAGGATTCTGGCATATGTTCCAAAAAATAGTCCGCTTCCTGGGGGGAGACCCGCAGGGGCGTGCGTTAAAGAAATATCTTGACCTGGTCAACCAGATCAATGAACTGGAGCCCCGGTATGAAAGCCTGGAGGATGATCAGCTGGCAGCTTCTACAGCGGAATTCCGGGAGAGGGTTCGCAATGGGGAGACACTGGAAGACATCCTGCCCGAAGCATTTGCTGTGGTGCGGGAAGCTGCAAAACGGACCATCGGGCAGCGGCATTATGATGTGCAGTTAATTGGCGGGATGACCCTGCACGATGGAAAGATTGCAGAAATGCGGACCGGTGAAGGAAAAACCCTCATGGCAACCCTGCCGGTCTATCTCAACTCTCTGACAGGGCGCGGGGTTCACCTTGTGACAGTGAATGATTACCTGGCACGCCGGGATGCGCGCTGGATGGCAAGCATCTACCACGCTCTTGGTCTTTCGGTGGGTGTGCTGCAAATGGCATCCCGGACAGAAAATGGATTGAAAGCCTTCCTGGTGGACCTGGAAAAACGTTCCCCCTTTGAAGATCAAGATCAACTGCGGCTGGTGGAACGGCGGGAAGCATATGCTGCCGATATTACTTACGGCACCAACAGCGAATTTGGCTTTGATTTTCTGCGGGACAACCTGACAATGCGGAAGAGCGACCGCGTTCAGCGGGGTCATTATTTTGCCATTATCGATGAAGTGGATAATATTCTGATTGATGAAGCCCGTACTCCATTGATTATCTCTGGTCCGGCTTCTGATGATACTTCCTTGTATGACCGCATGGCACAGGTGGTTCGGCAGTTAAAACCTGAGGAAGTGGAAGTTAATGAAAAGGATCGCACGGTCAACCTGACGGAAATTGGTGAGGCTCGGGTTGAGGACATTTTACAAATGCCGCTGCGCGATCCGGACCGACCGGATGACATCAATCCGGAACAGGCGCGTATCTGGGGGTATTTGGAGCAGGCACTTCGGGCGCAATACCTCTTCCGCCGCAACAAGGATTATATTGTGCAGGCGGGCAGGGTGGTCATTGTGGATGAATTTACGGGCAGGTTGATGCCGGGACGCCGCTGGTCCGAAGGATTGCACCAGGCTGTGGAAGCAAAGGAAGGCGTCCGGGTGGAACCGGAAAACGTAACCTACGCGACAATCACCATCCAAAATTATTTCCGCATGTACGAAAAACTGGCGGGCATGACTGGAACTGCCATGACAGAGCAGGAGGAATTCCAGAAGATCTACAAGCTGGAGGTCATGCCCATACCCACCAACCTTGAGTACAACGCCACCAATACCGGATCTCCATTGGTGGAAATGCAGGGCAAGGATGAGGATGGATATAAGACAACCTACTATGCCCGCCGGAACGATCCGCAACATTCTCCGGTTTTCTGGCAGCGCAAGGATTATCCGGATGTGGTTTACCGCACCGAAGAAGCCAAACTGCGCGCCATCACCCTGGAAATCCTCCGGTTTCACGTCATGGGCAGACCACAGCTTGTGGGTACAACTTCCGTGGAACATTCCGAGCGTCTGTCTGCCAGGTTGCAGGCGGAGATGGTTCGGCGCTTGCTTCAAGCCATGCTGGTGCGGGATGCCTGGCTGGAAAAAAACGGCAAAACGGATTCCCAGACTGCCATTCCTGAATTGAAATTTCTCAATAAGCCTCTCCCGGACGTCAATCCTGGAGAGATGCGTTCGGTGGCGCGAACGGCAGGATTGAATACCATCAATCCTGAAGATCCAGAAAACCTGGCTCGCTTGCTACCCATGGTTGGATTGACTGCCGATGATCAACCCCGCCTGTTAAAGGTGCTGCAAGGAGGAATTCCCCACCAGGTTTTGAATGCCCGCAAGCATGATGAGGAAGCCGGGATTATTGCCCGCGCTGGTGCCTTTGGGATGGTAACGATTGCAACCAACATGGCAGGGCGCGGTGTGGATATCAAGCTGGGTGGGGATTTGCCAGATGCGGTGCGCCGGGATGTGACCCGCATATTGCGAAGGGCAGGCATCAATCCCTATGCCATGACGGACAACCAGTTGTTCCAGGAATTGAAGAGCGTTCCGGGGGAGCAGTATGGGATTTATGAAGAATCTGCCCTGGTCTTTTTGCAGCACATGGACGAGATGGAAAAAGTCCGCACGCTGGGCGGGCTGCATGTGATTGGCTCGGAGAGGCATGAAGCCCGCCGGATCGACAACCAGTTGAGGGGGCGCGCTGCCCGCCAGGGAGACCCGGGTTCTTCACGTTTTTACCTGTCGCTTGAAGATGACCTGATGCGTCTCTTTGGAGGTGGTCAGGTGGAAGCCCTGATGGCACGGTTGAAACTGGATGACAATATTCCGATTGAAAGCGGCGTGTTGGGACGGGTGGTGGAACAATCGCAAACCCGCGTGGAGGGCAACAATTTCGATGTCCGAAAACGCCTGTTGGAGTATGATGATGTCCTTAACACCCAGCGTAAAAGAATATTTGCCCAGCGGGACCTGGTATTTGAAAAGCCGGACCTGACCGAAGATATAGAAGACATGCTGAAAATTGAGGTGGAAAAGCGTGTCCGGGAAGCGCTGCAGGATGAGGAAGGTCCCTGGAAACTCCTGGCTTACCTGGATGACGTTCAACCGATGATCGATGTGGAAGGTGTCACATTCCCATCGTACTCCCTGCGCCTGCTTTCAGAAGAACTTGCCCGCAGGCTGCAAGCGGAGCAGAACCTGCGACCGGAGTCCGTGTTGGTCCACCTTTTGGATATGGCGGCTCAATCGCTGGAGGAGGAACAGGAGCATCTTGTCCGACAGGTGCGCGTGCTGCTGGAAAAGGTGGAGGAAAGCCTGGAACGGCAGCGGCAGGAACGCGAGGATGCCATTGATATGTTCCTGGATGGTCTGAAGGTGCAGGATGAAAGCCAGCCGCCACGCCGTCCGCAGGAGATGGTGAATGATCTCTCGGACATGCTGCGGGTGCCGTTGCGGCTTTCCCCGGAACAAATGCGTGGTGTCGCTGAAGGATCCAAGCCAGCCATGGAAGTTGTCCGGGAGCAGGTGGATGGCATCCTTGTTGGAACTGCGTTGACCCGTCTGGTGGGCTCGCTGGAACGGCGCAGCGGTGACCTGGAATTGAAATTGGGGCAGTTGCAGGGTCTCTCGTGGGATGAAATCACCGCATTGATTCTGCAGGCACTGGAAAACGCGTACCAGCAAAGGGTAAACCGGCTGCTGGGGGACGAGGGGCAAATTGCCCGGGACCTGGAGCCAGTGATGGAAAAATTGGGGCAGGCAGCCCTGAATCCACGGAATTTCCCCGCCTTCTTCATCCTGATGGCACAGGGAAAGCAAATGGGTTTTGACCGGCGCACCCACCGCCAGGTATATCGACGGGTTAACCGGATCAATTATGTATTTTATGCCGCCCGTTTCCTGGAACGGCGGGAGGAAGAAGAACTTCTGAACGAAGTACTGGAACATTTACACAAAGCGGAAGAAGCCATCCGGGTTCTACGCGGGCGGGCGGAATACGGCAGGCTGGTTCAGAACCAGGTGACGTTATCCCGCCTTGATCCGGCAGTCCAGGTTTTGCTCGGTGAGGAACTGGGAGCAGAGAGGTACAGCCAGGTTGCGGATCAACCCCTGATGGACCTGGATCCGGATTTGCGGGAGAGGGTTGCCCTTTTGCTTGGTCAGCGTCGCCAGAATGAATCTTATCGCGAATTGCTCTTGCGAACGATTTCACATTACTGGGTTGAATACCTGACGCAGATTGAAGGCTTGCGGGTGTCCATTTCGATGGAGTCGTATGCCCAGAAGGATCCCCTGGTGCAATACAAATCCCGGGCATCCGAATTGTTTCAAGAGCTTCTGGCGGACATCCGCTCCGGTGTGGCAACCGCCATGTTCACCTATCGTCCGAGCCGCAGTTCGGAGGAGGTATTAGATCCATCCCAGTCTGCAGATTCTGTTGAAGGAGAAGATGAATCCGAGTCCGCACCCTCTGCCGGGCAAAAGAAGAAGCGCCGACGGCATTAATTGTTCATTATGAATTTCCAGCCTGCATGGAGAAACACGATCAACCTGTGTGCAGGCTGGAAATTGTTAATACTTTTCATATTTTCATCAGCTTGCGTAGGGTTTGTATACATGATATAATCCGATTGGCTCTTGGGTGACTGTGTTGGTGACACCAACCATCTGGAGGGCTTGGAACTCCCAACGAAAGATGAATTGAATACGATCCATGAGGAACCTGCTTGAGCGGGTTAGCTTGTTTTTGCCTCAACCAATCATTCCATGAGAAACTGAGAATACAATGGACATTTTAAAACTGGAATATGCACCCTTGGCGGAACTCCGCGAACAAGCCAAAGCATTGAATATTCCCAATGCTCACCGGCTAAAAAAAGAAAACCTGGTCATTAAAATAGCCCAGGCAGAAGCCCAACAGGAAGGTGAGGAAGTTCGTGGGGGTGTCCTGGAAATTATGCCGGAGGGGATTGGATTTCTCCGGCTTAATTACCAATATGGACCGGATGATGTCTATGTTTCACAGGCGCAGTTGCGCCGGTTTGAACTCCGCAACGGCGACCTGGTCATTGGAACAGTTCGCCCACCACGCGAGGGAGAAAAACATCACGGGTTGGTAAAGGCGGAATTCATCAACGGGCAAACCCCTGACCAGGCACGCGAACGGGTGGCATTTGAAAACCTGACTCCCATCTTCCCGGAAAAACGCTATGACCTGGAAACCAACCGCTCCACGCTTTCAACCCGGGTCATTAACCTGATCGCACCCATCGGGCGGGGGCAGCGCGGGATGATTGTGTCCCCACCGAAAGCTGGGAAAACAACCATCCTCAAAGACATTGCCAATGCCATTTCCATCAAATATCCGGATGTGCATTTGATTGTTGCCCTGATTGGTGAACGCCCGGAAGAAGTGACGGATATGGATCGCTCGGTGGATGCGGAAGTGGTGGCTTCCACTTTCGACGAACCGGTCAGCGCCCATGTCCGCATGGCGGAAATCACGCTGGAACGGGCAAAACGGCTGGTTGAAATTGGGCGGGATGTGGTAATATTACTGGACTCGATTACGCGGCTGGCGAGGGCATATAACCTGACGGTAAATCCCTCGGGGCGCACATTATCGGGTGGTATGGATCCTTCCGCATTGTATCCGCCAAAACGCTTCTTTGGTGCAGCGCGGAATATTGAGGAAGGCGGCTCTTTGACAATCATTGCCACTGCGCTGGTTGATACCGGTTCCCGGCTGGATGATGTGGTGTACGAGGAATTCAAGGGTACCGGCAACATGGAACTGCATCTCTCCCGCAAACTTCAGGAGAGGCGGGTGTTCCCGGCGATTGATTTTGAGCGTTCGTCCACCCGGCGTGAAGAATTGCTGCTGGGTCCGGATGTGTTGCAGCGTGTGTGGTTGATGCGTCGCATGTATTTACAGATGATTGCACCAGCTCCCCAGGGAGCGGCGATGGACGCGGCGGTGGCAAC
>JAGVUS010000007.1 GCA_019136175.1 Chloroflexota bacterium
AGGTTCAGGAACAGGGCAATGATCATGGAGAAGATGATGACAATGGGGACTGACACCAGCGTCTCGATGCTGTACTCGATTAACAACTGGACAAAAGTGGGATCGGTGAACAACGCCCGGGAGTAATTAGCCCACTTGACAGAATCCAGGATGATGCCGGTTGCGGAAACCGTCACCTGGTTCAAGCTGTACAGAAACGTTTGTACCAGGGGGATTGCCGTAAAGAGTGCAAACCCAATGATCCAGATGATTACAAAGGAATACCCGTAGAGGGCTTCCCGTGTCCCAATGGTGATGGACCTGCGTGGAAATAACTTTTTCAATTTCACGGGGTCACCTCCGTAATGACAGCATCTTTGCCATTGACGATCAGGCTGTCGGTATAGTAAGGATCATTGTTATAGTTGACAATCAGTCGCATTCCATTGGAATATGTTGTTGCCGTTACTCCATCTGCAAGCACATCCCTGGCGATCATCTGATGTCCCTTGACCGGTCCCAGTAGATTGTTTAACCAACGATAAGTGGTTTCAATTTCCTCGGACCATTGGAGATGGGATGATGTATAGATCCAGTTGGAACCGGTATTGAGAATTTTGGCAGTCTCTTCATAGGTGAGGAAATACGAAGGGTAAATCCCAAAGTCCACGTGCCGCAGGAGATCATCCCTGCTATTGGAAGCAAAATTCAAGGCAGTGCCGTAATAGGGGACATAACCAGACAGGACGATTTGAATAAACGGAACTGCATCTGTTGTATAAATGTATCCGCTGTTGGATAGTGGAATATCATAATAAGCTTCCATGTAACGGAACAGGTAATCATTGGGAAGATAGAGAGCAGTGGTGCCGCGGTTTGTTTCCAGCAGTGACTGATATGCAAGGATTGCTTCCTCACGGTTAAGATTGTGATTGGTCTTAAAATCACTGTACAGGGTTTTGGTAATACCATCCAGTGCCAGCCCTGCACCCAGGTCTGAAAATACATCCTGGCTTAAAGAGGAATATCGGCTGGATATAGCATCCAGGTTAAGGTAATAGTTGATTTTGTTGCGGTTAAACCCAACCAGGTTGGAATTGGTAATCGACATTGCCAGGTCGTTTTGTGGGGAGTACCCCTTCTCATCAATCAGGGCTGCCTGGGGATCAAGATACAGGTAAAATGCTCCGCCGCGGGCAGCTAGATTTTCCTTCAACTTTATAATTTCTTCCTTGTCTCCCAATTGGCGGTCGATGTGCAGTGCCCGGGGAGGCATGGTGGATGCTCCAAGCGGTTGCCACCCGTAATAAATGACATCGGGGTTCTCCACATCCAGCTGGTTGATAATTTCCGTCATTTGTTCCACGGTTGTCATTGAAATCAGCCGATTCCAGAAGAGAACTTTTTCCTTTTCTCCACCGAGGAACTCCAGCCGGATCCCGATGTTGGGGTTCTGATCTCCAACTTTTTTCAAAGCTCCCATTTCCACCAGGTATTGCTGGTAACTTCTTGCCATGCCCACATAATCGCTTTCGCTCCCCGTCAGGAAGCGGTAATGGATTTTAATATCAAAGGCATTGGTGCTTGGCTGCAGGGTGGTCACACCTGCGCCAGACCGGTTGGTCGCCTGAAAATAACTTTCGTTGTAAAGGAATGCACTGTATAGAAAGTTGAATTTGGTGATAACCCCTGCTGGATGAGCCTGGATTTCGCCATAGGATGCCCCTTGCTCAACAATGGCAAGATAGGCGTTCTGTTTTTCTCCATGAACCATACCGATTACCGGGAGGGAGATTTTGTACGCCCGGTTGGAAGTGCGGTCAAATGGCAGCGAGGTGATCATCCCCAAGTCTGCGCCGTAGTACTTGCCGTAGTACATGTTTTTTGCCTTGGTGGTGGCGGCAAACCGGATAAGGCTGCCGGACCCATCTGGAATAAACATATACCCGGGGACTGTATCTTCACGGGTTGCGCCGAAGAATGGATAAACGTGCAGCAGACCGAGCTTGTAATCCGGGCTTGCTTCCTTTATGCGGTTAAATGGCACTTCCACACTCACGCCGTTTGCTTCCAGTTTTACAATGACAACAATTGTGATGGAGGGATCGATGAATGTCACCTCAGCTTCAAAGCCCTGATCAATCATCCTCACGTCCACCGTGTGCTCGGAATTGGTAATGGAAGCCCGCTTGCTGATTGCCTTTAAATCCAGATATTCAATACTAATACCGCTGCGGGCGAAGGCAGTCCATGTTTTGTTGAGCTTGTCATCCGGACCGACTTCATCCAGGTTGGAGTGCCAGACATACCCGCTGCGTTTATCCACAACCTTGAAGGCAATTGTGGAGCGATCCACGAAGAGCTGGAAACCGCCGTTCTCTGCAACCAGTTCATAACTGTCCGGAATATCCTGGTTGAAATTCCAATCAGGGGAGCTGGAATCCGCCAGGCTGGCAGGATATGCCGGGTTGCCTTCCGGTTGGAACATGGCATACAGGGCTTCTGTCCGTGTGCCCAGAGTCAGGCAGAGCAGAAGCATACCCAGGAAAAGTTTTCGCAACTTAGCCACGTAACCTTACCTCCTGAAGAATCGCAGAAATGAAGTCGAAGAGCTGGTTGAAGAGGACGTAGAGGATGTAGCCGGTGAGCAGGAACAGACCCATGGTGAAAATGGTGATCAGGACATTCCTAACTGTTTCCAAAAATGAATAATTGTGAATTTCCTTCACCATGATAAACAGCATGATACCTGTCCAGGCGTACACGATTTGTGTGGGAAACGTATATAGAAAATATTCGTTTCCTGAAAGAACATTGGTTAACAGAGCGATGGGCAGTGTAAACAGGGCATAGGGGAACAGGCTGTAAGCGCTGCCGATTACTACATCCCGAATGCGTCCCTCGCCATCGCTGATGGTGGAAACAAGGTAATTGGCTGCATTCCAGATGAATATCGCCAGGAGGGTGTAGATGATTTCGTTTTCAACCCGGATTTCAGCCGGGCTTGTGTACGGATTGAAGATAAACCCGGTAATATACAGGGATACCACCCTGACAACCACGACCCACGCATAGAGAATCAGGGCAAAAGTCATGCTGCCGCGAAAATTTTTCTTAATGTAATAAAAACTGTCAACTGGTTGTTTGATGAACCGGAACAGGAAAACAAAGTCATCCACCAGCTTGAATCTTTGAAGGTTTCGGAACCACTGGCGGATTGGTTCAAACCAGTGGTGCCGTTTGTCCAGCCGTTTGACAACCGTAGTGGCAATCCAGAGAACAAACAATCCCAGAATGACCTGGGTCAGCGTCCTTTGCAGGACGGCATTGCGCAGTTCCCAAAAGGCTTCGGAATACCCACTCTGATCCTCAGCATATTTATAATACGCAAGGGCATTGGTGAAGTCCCTTTCCTTGAAATATGCGTCTGCAATTGCCTGGTATGCCATGATGAAGGAGCCGTTATAGTTAAGCACCTCTTCAAAGTAAGGTTTTGCTTCAAGATAAAAGCCATCCATGTACAGGCTGACACCATCATGCACCTGCCTGGCAAAAGCAGTCGTCTGGTAGGTAACAATGGCATTCTTATCCTTATCGAGAACATAGATGTATTCACCATCCCGTTCAATGGCGGTTGGATTTCGCAGCGTGCCCAGCCGCTGGTCTCCTTTATCCTGCGCCCCAAAGGCAAACAGCAGCGTGCCATTGTAGTCATATTCGTAAATCCTGCCGTTGGCATCCACAGCCAGGATCAAGCCATTGTCACTGACGTTGATATCGCGAAACGTGGTGGAACCGATGGCATCAGGGAAAATATTCTTCCCGGCGACTGTAAATTTCCGGATGCTCCTGGTCCCGGAAGTCCCTGCGGTGATGGTATACACCATGGATTGATTGTCGATGGCAATATTGGATGGAGAGGCAGCTTCATTTTTGATGAATTGGTCCAGCTGTTCTTTTGTCAAGAAGAGCCTTTGCAGGATCATTTTCAAGGACATGGTGGCGGTATTTGCCCCAAAGTATCCAATGAAATTACCATTGGTGTTCATCTGGACAATGCCATCCACGGAACCTTCGCTGATGATATAAAGATTTTTCCGGGCATCCACGGCAATTTTTCGTGGAAGGAATTCGCGGTCCCTGCCAAATAATGGCTCCACGGGGCGACCAAACTGTTTGATCACGGTTCCGTCCCGATCCAGGATGAAGATCATATTCTGTTTGGAATCCGCAACGTACATGACACCATCTTCATCTACAAACAACCCGGTTGGACCTTGCAGGATGTCATCCCCATAGGATGCCACCTCTACAAAATTCTTAAGCTTGACAATCCTGCCGTTCGCAGTATCAGCAATGTAGAGGAACCCATCCGGAGCCATGACCATATCTTCCGCCCCGGATATTGGCAGATCTATTTCATCTGCAGGGCTGTAGGCATCCTGGGTCATATACAACTCGCCGCCCGGACCCAATGCCCAGGTGGTGTAAGGCGATTCAGCGTTTACACCAGCGGGAGCAAGGATCAAAATCCATGCAATCAACAGGATGGGAAGGATTTTTTTCATCATTTGAGCCCCGAATGTGACATAGTGCTCATCACCTGGCTTTGCAGCAGGATGAAGATGATCAGGTTGGGCAGGAATGTGATCAGTGAAGCTGCAGCAGAAATGCCCTGCCCGGCAACTGCATTTGCTCCCGATGCAGTGGATGTCAGGGTTGTCAGGTAAAAGGCAAACGTCTTCAGGCTTTCATCATTGATGTACATGGTGGAGATTTCTGCATTGTTCCATGTAGCCTGGAATGTCAGAATGGCAATGGTGGCAATTGCCGGTTTGATCATTGGCAGAATAATGGCATAATAAATGCGCCAATCACTTGCCCCGTCAATTCGGGCTGCTTCCACTACATCATCCGGGATGCCGTCAATGAACTGCTTGATAAGGAATAGCCCAACCGGCATTGCCAGTCCTGGCAGGACATGCACCAGGAAAGTATCCATCAGGTTTAACCTCTCAATAATCAGGAACCTGGGAATGGTGACCGCAATGGGCACAAACATCAAAGCCACCGTATTGATGGAAAATAACACTTTTTTGAGCTTGAATTTTTTCTTGGACAGGGCGTAAGCTGCGGTTGAAGACACAACAATTGATGCCGCAACTGTGACGATTGTAATGACAATGCTGTTGAACAGGTACCGGCTAACCGGGATTCCCGATCCGGACATTTTGGAAAACAGGTCAGTAAAATTCTTGAAAGTTGGGTTGATTACAAAAAAACGGGGTGGATAGGCAAATAATTCATCCAGCGGTTTGAAGGCGTGGGAGAAAATAAAAATGATTGGCAGCAGCATGATAATGATCAGTGGCAGCAACATCACGTAGAACTTCAGTTGGCTTGGATGGTACCCCTTCGGGTTGATCCGGCTGTTTTGAAAATTTGAAAATTTTTTCAGGGATTTCTGTTTCATATTCACCTCTACTGCTCACTGGCAAACAGTTTATTGGCAACCCTGGCAAACAGCAGGACCATCAGCAGTAAAACGACCGAAACCGCCGCGGCATATCCCATTTCATAACGCAGGAAGCCAAAGTCCTCAATATGGTTCACAATCAATTGACCGGCATATTGGGGGGTGGGATTCCCGCCGGAAAGCGTAACGCCAATGGCACCCGCCTGGAAGGTGGATACAATGGACATGACGGCGCCGAATAACATCTGCGGTTTCATGGAGGGGATGGTGATGTAAAAAATCTCCTGGAACCGGGTATTGATGCCATCTAGGCTGCCTGCTTCGTACAGTTCCGGGTTGATCTCCAGGATACCGGCAAGCATTGCCAGGAAGCCAACCCCCATGCTACTCCACAAGGTGACAATGATCATAATGGTCATGAGATATTGCGGAGATTGCAGCCACTGGATTGGTTCCTGAATAACGTTTAATCCCAACAAAAAACTGTTCAGATAGCCGTTTTGGTCACCGCTGAACATCGTCAGCCACACAACCGTCATGGCAACACCGGATGTCATCGAGGGTGAGTATAAAATCAGAGCCATGATGGTTCGGGGTACCTTGGGAAGCTGTGCCAGGATCCATGCAAGTACAAATGAAAGGATGTAACCGCCGGGACCGACAATGACCGCGAATTGGATGGTATTTGGCAGGACATACTTCATAAAAATGTCATCCTGGGTCAGCAGGACAACATAATTTTTGAGCCCAATTAATCTTGGAAGCTGAATGGTGTCAAAAAAGGTGAAGGAGAGCAGAAAGGCAACCAGTACGGGCACCATGATGAAAATAAAAAACATCAGTGCATACATGGAGATGAAAGCGTATGCGCTCCCTTCCTTTTGTGCCCATTTCCCAATCCGGCTGTTGGTGTTTTTCATCACATTAATTGCCATTTTCCATCCACCTCCTGACGGATTCAATCGTTGGAATCTTAAACTCCTTGATCTTTACCCCATTCTCAAGGTAGCCGAATTCCTCCATTTTTCGAGTGATTTCCCGGTTGATAATAATGATGGAATTATCAATTGCCACCCGTGGATTGACCCCGTCAAAAACAATCTTGTTCCAGACATTGCTTAATTCCCGTTCCTGCATGTAACTTCCGGGAAGCTTGACGGGTTCTTGCAGCCATTCCCATTGTTCCAGAATAACCGCCTTGTGTTCCTCCGGGATGGGTGAGTATTGGAATGCCTCCACGTTGGCGGAATTCCAGAGATATTCCAGGCCATAGTTCAGCACCAGTTGTTGCTGGAAATCCACCTGGGTTTCAGTGGACATCCACCACTTCATAAATTCCCATGCTTCCCGGGGTTTATCGGTGCCTGCAAACATGATGGATGCCTGGGCGGAGCCGGTGGCATAACGGTTCTGTGTTCCATCCTCCAGTACCGTGGCTGGATACAGGTCAATTGCCCATAATCCGCTGATTTCCGGAGCGGCGGTCAACAGCTTTAAGTAGGTTTCAAAGTTGGATACACCAATGGGCAGGCTGCCATAGCGGAAGCTGTCATAAAAACTGGAAGTGGTCAGCGGCATGCCATAAATGGTAAAGCTCTCCGCCATAAATTTGATTGCCTTGATTGCCTGGTCGCTGCCCAAACCCGTTGAAAAACCATCCTCGTTGTACAATTCCGCCCCGTAGTTAAAGATATAGGGTGCAGTCATCAGGTACCCCTTGGTTCCGCTGCCGCTGGAAAGGGGGGTGTTGAAATTCATCCCATATCTTTGCAGTTCCGGTAAGATTTCGATCACCTCGTTCCAGGTATCGGGAATCGGAATGCCAAGGGAGTCTAAAATATCCTTCCGGTAGAAGGTTACCCAGAAGTCCTGCGTTTCAGGAATGGCGTAGACCGAGTCATTAATAATGTAACTCAGGAGAGACCCGGGTGAATAAATCCGGATAAACGAATCGAAGTCTTCAAATGAACGCAGGTCCATGAGAGCGTTCCGGATTGCCAGCTCATAAGGGACATTGGTGCTTACACCCAATGCCACATCCGGTTCAATTCCGGCAGCGTTGGCAAGAACCAGCTTGGATTCATTAGGCATGATGGAAAATTTAACCTTGATGCCTGTATCCCGGGTAAATGTTTCATCTGTCAG
>JAGVUS010000142.1 GCA_019136175.1 Chloroflexota bacterium
GCGGTTTTCAATAAAAACTTCCCAGGGGAAAATCTCATCCGGCAATGCAGAGCGATCCACCAGCATATAGAGGGTCATGCTGGGAAAGGTGGGAACCAGGTTTTGCGCCCAGGCAAGCCGTTCCAGTTTAATGTGCTCCGGGCGGACCAGCTTGCCGTACAGATTCCAGACCGTAACATCCGCCACAATGCGGTCCGCCAGGATGGTTTCACCACTCTGCAGGCGCACACCGTAAGCCTGCCCATTGCGGATCAGGATCTCATCCACTTGGGTCCGGTAGAGGGTCTCCCCGCCCAGGCGTTCAAAGGCTTTCTCAATCTTGTTGGACAGCATCTGCGCCCCGCCTGCCGGGTAATAGACCCCGCCAATGTGATTGTCGATAAACATGGTCGCAGCCAGTATCGCCGGAGTTTCTTCGGCGGTGCAGTAGCAGTACGCCGAGCAGAGCTTGTCGAAGAAATGAATCACTGCAGGATTTTTGAAGTAGCGATCCAACAGAGATTTGACGCTGACAGTAAGCAGGCTGCGCAATCGAATCATCTGTACCGGACCGCTCAGCAAGCTGCGCAGCCCCTGGCGTGCAGAAAACTCCGAGGGCGGCACAATGACTTCGTTTTTCAGAACGATATACGCATACATCTGGTACAGGTCGTGGTAAAAGGCGCGCAGGGCTTCCCGCTCATCCGGGAACAGGTGGTCCAGTTCCTGTAAAAAGCGTTCAATGTCCGGCCAGAAGACAATTGGCTGTCCTTCAAATGTCATTCGCGCCAGGGTCTGGTGGGCGATTATTTCAACCGGCTCTTCAAGTTCGTTGAGCAGGAATCGGAAGGGTTTGAAACCGCGCTCGCCAAAACCATAAAGCATGGCAGTACCAACATCGTAGGTCACATCTGCGCGGCGGAAGGAGGTGCACCCGCCGCCGGGCTTATTCTGCTGGTCAATCATCAACACCAACAGGCCGCGCTTCGCAAGCAGGCTGGCGGCAGTCAACCCGCCCAGGCCGGCACCGACCACAATGATATCGTAGCGGTCGGAGAGTTCATACCCATTGGATAATTTCATCGTAATTTCTTTCAGGATTTAATAAGCATCGATTAAGTTTTACTACTTCCCCCAACGGGAGACATGAAAACTCCTGCCAATATACCAGTTACCGGGGCTGCTCCATCCAAGGGGGTACAACGGGCACAGATTGAACGATTTTACCACGAGCTATCTTGAATAACTCGCAGGGTTGTCAATCCTTTTTTTGTTCCTTCACGCAATCGAATTAGCGACTGGGGTGGGCAAATTCCGATTTGTGAACCAAAATCAGGAAGTGATTGCAACAGCAATGTTACGGCTTTGCCCTTCAATGTCCAATCAACGGCTAACGCATGGCAAGAGAACAATGCGCCTACTAAATGTACAGGTCCCGGCGATTATAGATCCAATAAGCTCCAAACACGCAAACCAGAACAATACAGATTGAGATGATCAGGTAGATACTTTCCATCTGACCTGTTCTGAACATATTACCGGCGTCAAAGTATTTGAAGGGAGTCAAATATTTTAGAAAATCCAGCTTTTCCTCCATCCCTGATAGGATCGAGAGGAAGTACGTTGTCAGGATGATGGCAACCGCGGTGGAACCGGAGCGTTTGTAGTGTTTCATGGCACAACCGAGCAGCAGTCCGATTGCCAGGAAGATCATTTCCAGCACAAACATCGCCTGCATTTCCAATGCCAAAAAATCAAAAAACGCTTTGTCAGGATTATATTGTTGCACAGCAATGATGGAAACGATCCAGGTGATCAATACAAATCCAATACAGTTGACCAGGGCTGCCAACGCCTTTGCCGTTATAACCTGGCTGCGCGAAACAGGCAAAACCAGGGAAAATTCCACCGTCTTGTCGCGCTCCTCCTTGGAGATGATATCACTGCCCCACATGGCAGCCGCCATTGCACCCATCAATCCAAAATAAATAAACATAAAGCCGTAAAAACCGCTCAAAGTGGTGAGGTTAAAAGACCTCATATCCAGGGCATCCAGCATGGCAGGTGGTATGGAGTCCAGCATGGATAGCATTTCCGGGTTTTCAAAAAACGCGGAGAATTTTGCCACTGCAATCATGATGAGCAGGAACAGGACCACGCTCCAGATCAATAACGATTTAAAATTTGCTTTGAGTTCCCGGATGAATATCCTCATTGCCTGCCTCCTCACGAGACCGCCGGAACATCGCGCCGATTGTACAACCAGTAGCTCAGGGCGATGGAGATGATGGCTACTCCGACACTCAGCATCACAAGTGGAGCATCAAACGCGTTGTTTTGGATGATGTAACCGGGGTCGAAGTGCTTGAAGGGTGTCAATATTTCCAGTTTTACATCCGAAAACATTCCACTGAATGCACTGAGAACATACATGCCAAAACCAAGCCCCAATCCGTAGGGTGTCACACTCCGCACTCGCTTCACCAACAACGAGATCAGCAATCCCACGCCCAGAAAAAACATTTGAAATAAAAAGCCGCTGACCAGAATCAGGATCAGGGTTTTAAGCTCATACTCCCTTTCCCCCCGGAAACCAGTGATTGCAAGGAAACTGCCCACCCAAAGGACCAGATTCGTCAGGATTAAGCCCGTAACTGCAGCAACAAGTTTACTGGTCATCACTGCCGTCCTGCTGACAGGTTTTGTCAACAGAAAATCAGCTGTTAATTCACTTTCCTCAATGGATACCAAGCCAAACCCATAGTTCCCCGCCTGGATTGCCAGGCATAACTGGACAAATATAAATATGAAACCATAGAATCCCAGAACTGATGCAAGATCAAGATTGTCCAGTCCAAATGCCGCCCGCATTTCCCGGGGGAATTTTTCCAGCATCTGGTTCATCAGGTCAGCTTCATCTGCAAACCCCTGGAAGAACCCAAAAAAGAGGACAACCAGCAACAGCACAGCCAACGACCATACCATCACAGACTTGAATCGGCTTCGCAATTCGTGACGAAAGATATTCGTGTTCATGGGATCAGCCTATTCATAGTAATGCATGAATATTTCTTCCAGGGTGGGCTCTTCGATGGTCACATCCTCAACGCGCATCCCGCCGATTTTCTGGAGCACCAGGTTAATATCACCCTTGAAGAAGAAATTCAGGGATCCATCCTCCACCTGGATGTTGGTAACACCGGGTATTTGGAAGAGGTCTGCATCCAAACCTTCCGCCATGACCCGCACCTTTTTGTAATTGTTTTGCTGCAGGGAACGAATATCCGAAATTTCCGCCATTCTGCCCTCGCGGATGATTCCAACCCGGGTGCATAACCGCTGCACTTCGCCAAGGATGTGGGATGAGAAGAAAACCGTCACACCCCGGGCATTTTCCTCCCGGATCAAATTAAAGAATTTCCGCTGCATCAATGGATCCAGCCCGGCGGTTGGTTCGTCCAGGAAAAGCAGCCTGGGGCTGTGCAGCAAGCCCTGGACAATCCCAACTTTTTTCTTGTTTCCATAGGAAAGATCGCTGATCCGGCGGTTTAATTCCAACTCCATAATTTCAGATAGTTCGTGCATCCGTTTTGTGAAATCCCCCGGGAAAAAGCTGGCAGAATACCGTAGCAGGTCGATCACCTTCATTCCTTCATAGTAATAGACTTCCGATGGCAGGTAGCCGATGTTCCGGCGGATTTCAGGACCCTGCGTGACCACATCCAGGTCAAACACCCGGGCGCTTCCACTGGTCGGGTGAATTAACGAAAGGAGCAACCGGATGGTGGTGGATTTGCCGGCACCGTTGGGACCAATAAATCCAAAGATCTCTCCTTCCTCCACCTGGAACGACACATCCACAATTCCCCTGGATTTTCCATAATACTTCGTTAAATTTGTGACATCGATGATGCTCATGGTACCACTCCTGGTGAATGCCCAATCACCATCCAATTTCCATGATTGGGGTATGCAAAACCTGATGACATATTTCCAATGTTTGACCTGATTGTGGATTAAATGAATCCAAATAAAAAATGCAAGATTGATTATATGACAATTTCCCAAAAAGCAAGTCAATTCATGGCTTAATCGGTTTCATTGACTCTGCATCAATTATCTACTATACTACCTTATCCATTACCACATCCGGGTCATTGCAGTCCCATTCCGAAGGGAGGTGAGTAGTCCGGTCTGGTAGGTTTTCTCTGTCTCAAAAACCAACACCAACCCACGCAAGATATACCCCATATTTCAACTCCATACCCTCTTTCAGCAAGTGTACGTATCAACCAATATTGTTAAACGACACTCGGAGGAAATCCCATCATGTATTCAAAGATCTTTAAAGTATTTGCCTTGCTGGTTGTGATCTCGATGATCGTAGTTCCAGCCAGCGCCCAGGCACCCGTTCCCCCAACCGACGAGGTTGTGAGTGGAAAATATCAAGCTATATCTCCGGATGACTTGATCAGCCGGGATGCTCCAGCCCGCTACATCGTTCTGTTTCAAGGGGATTCCCTTGTCGCCCAAAACGGCGGTGCGGAAGGATTGGATGCAAAAAGCACATCCAGCCAGGCTTATCTGGATACCCTGGCAACCCAACGTTCTGCCATCCTGGCAGACGCAGAAGCTGCCCTTGGTCGCAGCTTGATGGTCCGGCATGTTTATGACGTCATCCTCAACGGTGTTTCCGTGGAGTTGACCCCCGATGAAGCTGCAGCATTGGCAGCCATGCCTGGCGTCCGAAAAGTCCTGCGCGATACCACCGAATACCTAGACACCGATGCCGGTCCTGCCTGGATTGGTGCAACCTCCCTCTGGGAAGGCACAGCCGTTCCGGATGGAATTGGCACCCTTGGTGAAGGTATCCTTGCCGGTATCATCGACTCAGGCATCAACTTCGATCACCCCTCATTCAGTGACACACCGGCAGATGGCTTTACCTATGAATGGACCGGTGATTACCTGGGTGTTTGCGCTCCCGGCGGGGACCCGGAATATGCGGATGCTTGCAATGACAAGCTGGTGGGTGCATACAGCTACACCTACGACGCTCCCTCCGACTTTGTGACCCCCGAAGACAGCGATGGTCACGGTTCGCACACTGCCAGCACGGTTACTGGGAATACAGTGGACCTGGATTTCTACGGAACCCATGTGACCATCTCCGGCGTTGCGCCGCACGCACAGGTTATCTCCTATGATGTCTGCTACCCGACCCCCTCCGGCGGTCAGTGCGCGGGTGAGGACTCCGTCGCGGCTGTCCAGCAGGCAATCCTGGATGGCGTGGACGTTATCAATTACTCCATCTCTGGTGGTGAAAATCCCTACAGTGATGCAGTGGAACTGGCTTTCCTTGAAGCCTTTGATGCTGGTGTGGTTGTCTCCACATCCGCAGGCAATGCTGGTCCCGATGCAGCCACCGTTGCGCACCGTTCCCCCTGGGTGCTCAGCACCGCTGCCTCCACCCACAACCGCAAGTTCACAAGCGAAGTTAATTTTTCCAATCCTTTGTACCAGGGAATTACCACCCTGGCTGGCGAAATCCCCTTCACAACCCCAGTGGTTGAGGGGAATGTGAAGTATGCCGGTGAGGATGGCAACCCGCTTGGCTGTGCGGATCCTGGTTACACAGACAACTTTTACGATGGAGCCATTGCTCTCATCAGGCGCGGCACCTGTACATTTTCTGAGAAAATCAATACTGCTGCCGCCGCCGGAGCCTCAGGCGTATTGATCTTCACCGACGATCGCGCCCCGGGTGCCATGAGTGTCTCCGGAACCACCATCCCGGGCGTCATGCTGGATATCCCCGGCACATTTGGTCAGGAAATTGCTGACTGGGTGGCTGCCCAGACGGATGAAACTGTGGATATCTCCGCCTTTGATGCCCTCCATAGCGACGAATTCGGCGACATCATGGCAGATTTCAGCTCGCGCGGTCCAAACACCACCTTTGACCTTCTGAAACCTGATGTCAGCGCCCCGGGTATGGAAATCCTGGCTGCCGTTTCCGATGGTGTGATTGACCCGGATGGCGAAGCAGAATTCGACTTGCTCCAGGGCACCTCCATGTCCAGCCCGCATGATGCCGGCGCTGCAGCCTTGCTGTATGCCCTCCATCCTGATTGGACACCGGCAGAAATCAAGTCCGCCCTGATGCTGACCGCCTACGATGGTTTGCTCAAGGAAGACAAGACCACCCCGGCGGATCCATTTGACATGGGCGCTGGTCGCATTCAGCTGGAACTGGCTGGTCTCACCGGTTTGGTGATGGACGAAACCACTGACAACATGCTGGCAGCTGATCCTGCCGAAGGCGGCGATGTCAAAACCTTGAACATTGCCAGCCTTTACAACAGCAGCTGCGTGGGCGAATGCTCGTGGACGCGCACATTTACCAGCGTGGCAGATCTGTCCGCGACCTATACGGTCAGCGCTCCGGAATGGATCACGGTTGATCCGGCAGAATTTACCATTGCTCCGGGTGCCGCCCAGGAAATTACCATCACTGCGGATGTCAGCAGCTTGACCCCCGATGAATGGGTTTTCGGCAATATCGAATTCCTGACGGATGACACCCATCCAGGAACTGTGGCGGAATTACTTTCCGAAGATTTTGAAGTCTGGCCACCCGCTGGTTGGACGATTGATGCCGACCCTGCTTCTTGTGATACCTGGTTAAGTACCGCAGATACAGAATCAGACAACAATACGGGGGGTACCGGGCTCGCCGCAGATGCCAATTCTGATTTCTGCGGTGACGCGATGAATACCTGGATGATTTCGCCCGAAATGGATTTTAGCGGGTATGATACTCTCAGCCTTCAGTTCAAATCCGATTTTTGGGATTACAATAACCAAGATGACGGTTATGTGGACATCAGCATTGATGGCGGAACGACCTGGACCAATGTGTTTCATTATGAAAAACAGGATTTCTATGGTCCTCGCACCGAAAATGTAGACCTTACCGCCTACGCGGGAGAAACCGCTGTTACACTCCGCTTCCATTATGTTGCCCCTGATTGGGATTGGGGGTGGCAGGTGGATGATGTAGTGGTTTCTGCAACTGGCGGAGCCGGTGCCCCCATCTCCGATGTCGCCATCCCCGCGGCAGTTCTGCCCGCAGCTGGCAACCTGCCCGACCTGGTCAAGTTTGAAACGCATCGCGATACCGGCGGCGACACCCTCACCGACCTGGTTGCCGTGGAAATCACCGACCTGACGGTGGATACCTTTGGTTTTGTCAAGGGTGTTCCAACCGAACTCCAGCTTGCAAAAGACCCCACCAACGGCTCTCCGTATGACAACCTGTCCCAGGTTTACTACACATTGATCCCAATGGATGCAGGCGCTGCCCGCGTGGTTGCAGAAATCACCGCTTCCACCGCACCGGATGTGGACCTGTACTGGGGCTTTGACGTGAATGGGGATGGTTTACCCCAGGAAGCGGAAGAATATGAATATTCCGCAACCGCAACGGCATTTGAGTATCTGAGCGAATATGGCTTCCCGGTGGATTTCTATGATGTCTGGGTCCTGGTGCAGAACTGGCAGGGTTCCGGCGCAGCGAC